>NZ_JANGAA010000026.1:0-48266 GCF_024461705.1 Blautia sp. DFI.9.10 | reverse complement strand
CGTAAGGTGTTTGCCAATGCAGTAGTGGGAGAAGCAAGAATCCCCCTGCTTTAGCCGTGGGGAGTGTCAAGATGTTATTCGGCTATGAGCAAGTAGCGAAGCGGATTGCGAATATCCGTCTTATGGATATTATGATGCCGGTCATGAATGGTTATGAAGCTACAAAGATGATCAGGTCTCTGGACAGAGAGGATGCAAAAGAAATACCGATCATTGCAATGACAGCAAATGCGTTCACGGAGGACAGAATAAGAGCAAAAGAAGCAGGGATGGATGAACATATTGCTAAGCCTGTTGATGTGGGGTTACTGATAAAAGTAATTCATAAATTGGTGAAATATAATGGATATGGCAGTGACAAATAAGCAGTGAAATATAGATAGGAGGACAAAATCATGACAATACAGGAATGCTATGAAGCGATCGGAGGAAACTATAAAGATGTCTTGGGACGTCTTCAAAGCGAAGCACTGATTCGGAGATTTACATTAAAGTTCCTTGAAGACCAGAGTTATCTACAGTTAAAACAGGCATTGGAAAATAAAAATTATGAAGATGCTTTCCGCAGTGCACACACACTGAAAGGGGTTTGTCAGAATCTTTCTTTTGACCGTCTGTATGAGGTTAGTAATGAGTTAACAGAACTTTTGAGAGATAGAACCGGAGCGCAGCCTGGGATATCGAAGGCAATGGAAAAAGTAACAGAAGTATATGAGAGGATGATTGAAGAAATAAAGAAGGGACTGTCGAATTAAGTGATGCGACACGACGTTCGATCTTTGACCAGGTGCTTGGAACATCATAAACCCATTGGATAAAGGAAATAAAAAAATATGGATAAAAGACAAAAGATCCTGATTGTAGACGATTCAGAATTTAACAGGGATATGTTGAAGGAGATCCTCGGAGAAACTTATAATTACCTGGAAGCGGAAAATGGAAATCAGGCAATTCAGATGATAGGAGAAAATATAGGAATTGATCTGATGCTTTTAGATATCAATATGCCACAGATGAATGGTTTTGAAGTCTTGGAAATAATGAAAAGAAGCCAGTGTATTGCTGAAACTCCTGTAATTATGATATCTTCAGAAGATGCCGTTGATACTATGCGTAAGGCATATGAGCTGGGAATCACGGATTATATCACACGACCGTTTGATTCTGTGATTGTAAAGAAAAGAGTTCAGAATACCCTGGGACTCTATATGAAGCAAAAGCATCTGATTAATGTGGTTTATGATCAGGTTTACGAAAAAGAAGAAAATAATAATATTATGATCCGGATCCTGAGTAATGTACTGGGATCACGTAACAGTGAGAGTAGAGAACATATCCTGCATATTAAAACAGCAACAGAACTGATGCTGAGACAACTGGTAAAAATAACAGATGCTTATCCTATGACAGAGGCAGATATTTCTTTGATCACAACAGCATCTTCTCTTCATGATATCGGTAAGATCCGTATTCCGGAAGAAATCCTGAACAAACCTGGCAGACTTACCGATGAAGAATTCAGAATTATGAAAACTCATAGTGAACTTGGTGCAGATATGATCCATGATATGCATTTCCCAAAAGACAATTCATTGGTACGTGCTTCATGGGAAATCTGCAGATGGCATCATGAAAGATGGGATGGAAAAGGTTATCCGGATGGACTGAAAGGAGAAGAAATACCAATCTCCGCACAGGTGGTGTCGATCGTTGATGTTTATGACGCACTTACAAGTGAAAGATGTTATAAGAAAGCATTTGATCATGACACAGCGATCCAGATGATCCTGGATGGGCAATGCGGACAATTTAACCCCATCCTCCTTAAGTGCCTGAAAGAGCTGCGTCTTCAGCTTTCGAAAATGCTTGATAAAGAGAAGGATGACAATAGCTATTACCATGAAGTGCAGAGACTTTCAAATGAAATACTCAGCGACAGATCTTTACCGAACCCAAATTATTCACAGAGTATTCTCAGGGTCATGAAGGAAAAGGTTGATTCCTTCAAAGCGAACAGCGGCATGGGTTCAATTGATTACAATACAAGTTCCGGTCAGCTGACTATATTAAACGGAAAACAGCAGATATTATATCAGAGAAATAATCCGGATTTTAATCTGTTCAAAGAATTCGGAGTAAATGAAGAAGATGTTCATCATATTCAGGGTTTATTATATCAGACATCTGTACAAAATAAAGAAATCTCTGTGCAGATAAAAGCAAGGGTGGAAAATGACCGCCAGATGTACAAACTGAAATTGCATACATTGTGGTCGCCTTTGAAGAAGGATGGATACATTGGGATCGTTGGATATTTTGATATTGTAAAATAGAAAAATGCAAAGGAAGCTCAGAAGGAGGATCCTAATGAAAAAGAAAATCCGGCACTGGCTGGAATTACTATTCTTGCTATGACTGCCAATGCCTTTGATGAGGATAGAAAGAAAGCACTGAAATGTGGTATGGATGGGTTCTTGTCCAAACCAATTGTCATAGAGGAATTGATCAGCATCCTGCAGAAGAACCTGGATTAGGTGTCCGGAGTATTAGAAAAACCGCACAAATAAAGGAAATAAAAATATGGATAAAAGTAGGAAAAAATCAACCGTACTATGTGCAGGTATATTTGTGTTTCTGGGAATATGGATGGTATTGACAGTACCTTGCCGGGCTGCTGAGACGAACAACGATGAAAAGCAGTCACAGATCATCCGTGTCGGCTCATTTGAGGATACTTTTAATTATGTCGATAAAAACGGTGTAAGACGAGGATATGGATACGAACTTATGCAGGCTTTGGCAGGTTATACCGGATGGAAATTTGAGTATGTGAAATGTGACTGGTCTGACTGTTTTGATAAACTTGAAAATGGTGAGATCGATATCATGGGTGATATCTCTTACACCGATGAACGTGCACAAAAGATGCTTTTCCCGGATGAACCGATGGGGGAGGAAAAATATATCCTTTATGCTGATTTATCGGATACGGATATTGGAATGTCTGATTTCAAGTCTCTGGATGGGAAACGTGTAGGTGTGCTCATGGATACAGAACCTGAGATCATGCTGACAGAATGGGAAAATAAGAATGGCATACATACAGAACATGTAAATGTGAATAATGATGATGATGTCGAAAAGAAATTAGCAAATCATGAGATCGACTGTTTTGTATCTCTGGAGGAATCGATCTGGTCTGAACAGGGAATATCATCCGTTACCACGATTGGCAAATCAGGCATATATTTTGCAATAAATAAAGAACGCAGCGATATCAAGACGGAGCTGGACTATGCTATGCGTCAACTGGAACAGGATAGTCCCTTTTTTAAGGCAGATCTGTATAAGAAGTATTTTACACTTGATTATATTCAGATTCTTACAGGTAAAGAAAAGGTCTGGGTGGAAGAGCATGGAGGTATCCAGATAGGATTTTTGAACAATGATCCGGCAATCTTTTCCATGGATGAAGAGACTGGAAAAATTACCGGTATGCTGGCGGAATATATCTCCTATGCCAAAGATTGTCTGGGAAATCAGACACTGGAATTTAATATACATGCATATGATGATTATGATGAAATGATTCAGGCGCTGCAGAATCGTGAGATTGACATGATTTTTTATGCCGGCAGGAATCCATATTTTGCAGAACAAAACGGATATGCACTTACAAACACAGCCTGGACTTACAGTTTGATGGCGGTAACTGATGAGGAAAAATTTGATGAGAATAAGGTGCATACTGTAGCTGTGCCAAAGGAAAAATATGCCTTAAAACAGCATATTGCATTCAGTTATCCTGAATGGAAGCTTGTAGATTGTGATTCGCTTGACAATGCAGCAGATATGGTCATCCAAGAAAAAGCAGACCGTTTCCTCATGGGAGCAAGCCAGGCGCTGATATATGATAACAGTCAAAATTTCAAGAGTGTTCCACTTACAAAAACAATGGAGGCATGCTTTACTGTAAGAGAGGGAGATGGAAGCCTTTTATCAATACTGAATAAAACTATAAAGGCCATGCCGTTTGACATGCTTACAAGTGCACTTGCTATCTATGACAGTACTGCAGATAAAGTAACATTTTCTGATTTCATAAAAGACAATCTGCTTGTTTTTTTTGCTACGGTAGGATTTTTGGCACTCAGCATCATTGGTATTATCCTCGTACTTTTGCGGAAGGCAAGGAAAGCAGAAGCTGTCGCAAAGCTTGCGGCAAAGGATACAAAAAAACTCAATGACAAACTGGAAATCGCTTTGAAAAAAGCAGAGGATGCCAGTCTGGCAAAGACTCGTTTTCTTAACAATATGTCACATGACATCCGTACTCCTATGAATGCAATTCTGGGTTATGCACAGCTTATGGAGGAAGAACTAAAAGAAAAGGATCTGCCTGAAACTTCAGATCATCTGGAAAAATTGCAGCAGTCTGGAAATCTTCTTCTGTCAATCATAAATAATGTACTTGATATGGCTCGGATTGAGAGCGGAAAGATGGAAATTGATGAGAACTATGGCCGGATTGAAGATATCCGGCAGACTTTATTTGAAATATTTGGTGATGAAGCAAAGAAAAAGAATATTGCACTTCATTACACAATAAATGTAGAGCATGAACATATACTGACAGATACTACCAAGGTAAAAGAAATATTTGTCAATATCCTGAGCAATGCCATAAAATATACCCCATCCGGTGGTTCTGTTATGATAAACATAGACGAATTAGTATGTGATGAGCCCGGGTACATGATGGTAAGGACCAGGGTGAGCGATACCGGAATCGGTATGAGCCAGGATTATCTGACAAAGATTTTCGATGCATTCACGCGTGAGCGAAACACTACAAAGAGCAAAATCACAGGAAGCGGATTGGGAATGTCAATCGTAAAGAGATATGTTGATCTGCTCGGCGGAACAATAGATGTAGAGAGTGAGCCTGGAAAGGGCAGCACCTTTACTGTAACATTAAAACACAGGATAGCGGATGAAAGCTATTATGTAAAAAAACACGATGAAGGCTCTGGAACAGCCAGTAAAATCCTTGAAGGCAGGAATATCCTTTTGGCAGAGGACAATGATCTGAATGCAGAGATTGCAGAAGCAATACTTGAGCGTGCCGGCCTTAAAACAGAACGTGTGGAGGATGGCATTCAGTGTGTAAATAAGATAACAAAAATGCCGGTGGGAACATATGATATGATCCTCATGGATATCCAGATGCCCCGAATGGACGGTTATAAAGCAACACAGGCAATTAGGCACTTGCCGGATAAGGATAAGGCATGCATACCGATCGTTGCAATGACGGCAAATGCATTTGAAGAAGATAAGCGGGATGCTGTTGCAGCCGGAATGAATGGTCATATTGCAAAGCCGATCCAGATTGATAAACTGCTGTCGATGTTAGCGGAAGTTTTAAGGCAGTAAGAAAACTAATAATTTCGTGTTATACTGAATGGAGTGGTCATTCTTTCTGTATTGAAAAAACAGGAAAACTTACAGACTGGGAAGGACAACAGCATGAACGCAAACAGACTGCGTTTATGAGCAAGTAGCGAAAGCGGATTGCGAATGTCCGCTTTACTGGATGATAAAGAGGAAATGAATGAACAGAAAGATAGAAAAACAGATAAGAAAAAAGAGTAAGAATAATAGAGTATGTTTGAGCATTTTTGCATTTGTCATGCTGCTTTTTGTACCGTTTTTTGTTTATGCGTCGGAAACAAAAAGTGATGGGAATACAACTCAGGTAATAGAGGAAGAAAATAAAACCGTGAGAGTTGGCTATTTCCCATATGCCAATTTTCAGGAAGGCGGCTATGGGGAACACAAGCAGGGAGCAGGCTATGAGTATCTCCAGAAGATTTCGTATATAACCGGCTGGAAGTATGAATATGTCTATGGCTCATTTAAAGAGTGTCTGGATATGTTGGCAGATGGAGAAATAGATATACTTGGAAATGTCAGTTACACACCGGAAAGAGCAGAATCTATAGATTACTCAACCTATGCCGCAGGAACAGAAAGATATTGGATCTATACCCGGGAAGATCATACAGATCTTATGGATGGTGATCCAAAGCAGATGAATGGCTGTCGTATTGGTGTAGCAGATGGAAGCTATCAGAAAGAACTTCTGGAAAAATGGCTGGACAGCAATCAGATCCAGGCAGAGGTGGTTGTTTGTAAAGGCTATGATGAAATGATAGAAAAACTGGATGCAGATGAACTGGATGCACTTGTGATCCCAGTGCTGTCTGTCAACAGCGATTTTATTGCCATTGCCAATATCGGTGCAAGTGACTGTTATTTCGGTGTATCAAAATCCAGACCAGATCTGTTAAAGGAATTAAATTCTGCCATGGAAGAAATCAACAATACAGAAACGGACTACAGCAGCAAGCTGTATGCCCGTTATGAAGGAAAAGCGGTCATAAACTATGCACTTAACAAGGAAGAAAAACAATGGCTGGATGCACATGAAAATACGATCCGCGTGGGATATCTAAAGGATAATCTTCCTTTTTGTGGTGAAGAAAATGGGAAACTCACAGGAATTCTTGGAACTGTTCTGGATACTGTTCAGGAAAAATATAAAATTACGATCAAGGCAGTTCCATGTTCCACGGGAGTAGAGATGAATGAGGCATTGCAATCTGGCAAAATAGATATTGCCGGTCCTATCATTCAGGATTTTTATACACAGGAACAGTTTCAAGTGGTTTTGACGGATGCAATCTTTGATATTACGCCGGTTGTTATTTACAAGGGAAAAGAATATAGCAGCAGTCTCTCTACGATCGCAGTGACAGAGACCTCACTGTATTCTGGATTGATGGTGTCCCTTCTTTTTCCGGATGCAGAAATCAAACAATATGATACACAGGAAGAATGCCTGGAGGCTGTAGCAAATGGAAAAGTGGGAGCAACTGTCGTTCCATCCTCAAAGATCAATATTCTTAATGAAAGTCCACTGACCCAAAGTCTGTCATTTGCAGAGATGGCAAAACGGCAGGAATTAGGAATGTTCACGACGAGAGAAAACAGAAGAGCAGCTACCATTATCAATAAAGCAATTGAGCAGTCATCCAATGTTTTAAATGGTGTTGTCCTTGCACAGAATTCTGTTTCAGAAAAGGAAATGACCTTGAAGGATATCCTTGCTGAGCATGCAGGCTTAGTTATCGGAGTTTCGTTTGTGATTATTTTTGTACTGCTTCTTCTGGTTTATTCTCTTTCCGTGAGTAGAAAAAAACAGATGGAAGCCCTGAAAGAAGCACAGAATGCAAATGCGGCGAATATTGCAAAAACGACATTCCTGAACCATATGTCCCATGATCTCAGGACACCAATGAATGCAATTGTTGGATTTACAGATATTGCCATGAAGAGGAAACCGGACAAAGAGGTGGAGAATTGTCTGAAAAAGATCAGGCAGAGTTCAGAATATCTGATGACACTGATCAACGATGTGTTGGATATCAGCCGCATTGAAAGTGGTAAACTGGAATATAAACCGGTACCGACAGATCTCAGGGATATGATAAATACTGTTTTGTCGATCGCAAAGGGATATATGGAAAATCGTGATCTTAATTTGTATGTTTCAAGAGAAAAACTAAAAACTCCTTATGTGATGGCAGATGAACTCAGAATCAGGGAAGTATTGCTCAACATTATCAGTAATGCAGTCAAATTTACAAAAGACGGAGGCACCATTTCATTCGCTGCAGAAAACGCTCCGGGTAATGATGAGAATCATATAATTGTACGCTATCGTATATCAGATACCGGAATTGGTATGAGTGAGGAGTTCCAGACCAGAATATTTGATGAGTTCAGTCAGGAAAATGGTGGGGCAAGAACCAGCTATAAGGGAGCCGGACTGGGAATGGCCATTGCCAAACAGTATGTAGATCTTATGGGTGGAAAAATTGAGGTCAGCAGCAGAAAGGGTATTGGCTCAACATTTACGGTAGAAATTCCCCTGCTTATAGCAGAACAGATACTGACTGAAAAGGAAGAAAAGTTAAGGAAAGATATGGATTTACATGGTCTGCATGTCCTTTTGGCAGAGGACAATGATTTAAATGCAGAGATAGCAGCAGCTTTGCTGGAAGAACAAGGGATGATCGTAACCAGGACTGCCGATGGAAAATCTGCCCTGGCACAGTTTTGCAATACAGCTCCGGGGACCTTTGATCTGATTTTGATGGATATCATGATGCCGGAAATGAATGGCTATGAAACGACAAAAGCTATCAGAAATCTGTCGGAGCGTCCGGACGGAAAGGAGATCCCTATTATTGCAATGACAGCAAATGCATTTGCAGAGGATGTACAGGCTGCTTTGAATGCCGGAATGGATGATCATGTGGCGAAGCCGGTTGATATGAGGATTTTAATATCTGTCATCACAAAATATATAGAACGGTAATGTCAATGCTGCGTGGACTTCGGAAATGGGAGAACAGTTCGATATATATATCGGCTGTTCTTTTTTTTATTTTTGGACGTTAAAACGGTAATGTTTTTCTTGTATATAGTAGAGCACTATAGTATAATAAAACCAGTTTTTTTGTATACGTGTAAAAGCTATAATAAGGAAATCGGCAAACCAGATGAAAGTCTGGGACGCAAAGCTATAGGGCCTGTAAAATGGCAGCCAGTTGCATAAAATGAGGTGCACTGTCTGGTTGGCAGTGCTTTTTTTGAGGAATGATTTATCAACAGGAGATGATCTTCCCGATATTTGTACACAGACAGTTTATGATCCAAACATCAATGACATGAGTGGATTGATAAGCTGCTGTTGATGTTAGCGGAAGTTATAAAGCAGCAAGAAAACTGCTGCAACTGTCATTCCATCTTCAAAGATTAATATTCTTAATGAAAGTTCGCTGACCAAAAGTCTGTCATTTGATTTCCGGTAGGAAAGTAAATGAATATTATTTAAGGTTTGGGATAAATTGTGAAATGCAGACAAACAAGAAAAGTAAAAATATAATAGGTATTATACAGAGTTTCCTTATATTGATATTAGTAGTTCTTATTATTTTTATGATGATTCAGATTAATAGGCTGCAGGGGACAGCACGCGTAATAAATTATGCAGGTCTGGTACGTGGAGCTACACAGCGTGAAGTAAAATTAGAAATTACAGGAAACCAAAATGAAGAATTAATTAAATATTTGGATGATATTCTTCTTGGATTGAGATATCAGGATGGACATTATGATCTGGTAAAACTCAATGACGAAGAATACCAGGAAAAATTGCAAATCCAGAGTGATTACTGGGATAAATTGAAAACAGAAATTGAAGCAGCAAGAAACAAGGGATACGAAAATACAGACATTGTTAATATGAGTGAAATATATTTTTCGATGGCAGATGAAACTGTCTCTTCCGCAGAAAGCTATTCAGAAAAGATCGCTGTAAAGATTCGTACTATAGAGCTTTTGTCGGCACTTGATATGTTGAGTCTGGTGATATTGGTTATTATGCAGACTCTAAGGGCAATGCAGATGGCAATGCAAAACAGACTGCTGGAACAGAAAGCATTCATAGATGCCCATACTGGGCTGCCAAATAAAAATGCCTGTAATGATCTTCTTAATAAAAAAGATATAATTACAGATTCTACAGCTTGCATAATGTTTGATTTAAATAATTTAAAAACTGTAAATGATACAATGGGACATTCCGCAGGAGATCAGTTAATAATAAATTTCGCAAAGCTTTTGCGCAGTGTTATTCCAGAAAAGGATTTTGTTGGAAGATATGGCGGAGATGAGTTTATAGCAGTCATTTATCATACAAGCGAGGCGAAAATTAAGGAAATATTAAAATCCTTGAACAGAGAAAAAGACAGATTAAATAGTTATGAAAATCAAATACCAATCGACTTTGCATGCGGATGGGCATTATCCTCCGATGATATGTCGTGTACAATGCAGATGTTATTGGATGCTGCAGATGCTTATATGTATAAAAATAAACAGATATGCAAGAAATATAATTAGCTTTCAGCTCAGAGTAGATAAAAGATAATAGACGCGATCAGACGAAATATTGTTTTGCGTAGAAACACTGGAAATCCTTGAAAACAAAGGATTCTTGGTATAAGATGAAACAAGTCAAAGCACGTTATTGCGTAATAAAAAAGAAAGCAATATATTTATACCGTGAAGTCTGGAAAGTGTTGATTTTAAAGCATTTCTGGATGTGCGAGTTGATTTAGAAATATGATTTTGTGACATTTTTAGGACAAACGGTGGAAAAATCACGGATTTACAAAGACGAAGCATATTGATTTCATGATCGGCATATGCTATAATGCCAGTAGGCAAAAAGATATGACGATGTTCCATGTGAACAAAGAACGAACCCCCGTATGTACCACCAATACATGCGAGGGTTCTTCTCTTTTTATTTCAGTGGTTGAGCATCCACTAGGCTATTCGTTGTCCTTGTTATGACTGTCTAACCATTTGCAAATGAGATGGCAAGTCACACCTGCCGCAACAGCCACCAAAAAAGATATGACTATTTCCATGTGTTCACCTCCCCCCCGTTGCCGGGTCTCGGTTGGACAACGCAGTCAGTATAACACAACTTAGAACAGAATGGAACATATAAAAATACCCGGTGCAAATTAATGTACCGGGTGTTTCTTTGGCTTTTTTGTCAATTCTTGATGTTTTTGTTTTAACCATTCTTCATACTGCTTTTGAGTTTGAATAGAAGAGTTATAGTCATTAGGGCAAGGAGAAACTTTCTTTCCCTTAATCAAATCTCTGTAATAGTAGGATTCTTTTTGCGTTTCCGGTCGTTATATTGCTTTTGAGCTTTTTTGTCAGCAGAACATTTAGGGCAAAAATTTACACGTTTACAGAATGAAATGAAAAAGCTTGAAAATGTAATGTAATAATCAGAGCCATTCCCTTTATTGGGCGTGGCTTTTTATTATGACAATTTTTGTGACAAATTTTGTGACAAACAAAAGAAAATAGACGCAACCAGACGAAACATTGTTTGGCGTAGAAACACCGGAAATCCTTGAAAATAAAGGATTTTTGCTATATGATGAAACAAGTTGAACTCTATCATTGCGTAATAAAAAAAAATCCTGTATAATACCAAACTGTAATATTGTATCATTCAGCGGACAGAGAAATACGCTGTGAATCATTAAAAGAAGTCAGGAGGACATAAGTACATGCGAGTCGATGCGGACGATTTTGCCCGACCTTGCAGCTGCGGGAGGGAGCACCACATAGACGTTAGAGAAATTGTAATTGAATCAGGAGCTATCGGGAAACTGGAAAAGGAAATGTCAGACGGTGATCTGAAAGAATGTATTTCCCCGCTTCTGATCTGTGACACGAACAGTTACAAAGCTACAGAGGAACTGATGGAGGATATCTACGACCGGTGTCAGGTACTGATCCTGGATGCTGAAGGTCTTGAGGCAGATGAGCGTGCCGTGGAGATCGTGGAGAATTATATGGAAGAGGACATCGATCTTGTTCTTGCAGTTGGAGCGGGGACGATCCATGATCTCAGCCGTTTTGTCGCCCATCAGTACCGGATCCCTTTTGTCTCTGTGCCCACCGCAGCCAGTTCAGACGGATTTACTTCCACAGTAGCAGACATGACCTGGAATGGTGTAAAAAAAGTATTTCAGGCATCTGCGCCACTTTTTGTTTTTGCGGATACGGATATTTTTGCTAAGGCGCCTGCAAGGCTTACAGCAGCCGGGGTGTCGGATATTCTGGGAAAATACATTGCGCTGGCAGACTGGAAGATAGCAAGTATTCTTATGGATGAATACTATTGTACAGCGGTGGCAGACCTGGAAACAAAAGCGATCCGGACTGTTAAGGATAATCTGAAAGAAATTGCAGCAGGAGAGAAAGATGCATGTGAGAAGCTGATGTATGCGCTGATCCTTTCCGGACTGGCCATGCAGATGACAGGAAACTCCAGACCGGCATCCGGGGCGGAGCACCATATGGTCCACCTCTGGGATATGGAAGTGGTCAATGGTCACCTGGATGCTCTTCACGGGGAGAAGGTTTCTGCAGCAACCATGTTGGTCCTTCTGGAATATAAAAAGCTTGCAGATGCTATCCGAAGAGGAGCCTGCAGAGTGCATGTCTTTACAGACGGAGACAGAGAACTCCTGCAGGAGACCTTCGGCAGAAAAGGGATTCTTGGAGCACTTGAAAAAGAAAACACCCCGGAACTTCTGGACGATGTAAGCACAGAAACACTTTCCGGTGCACTTCCGGAAATCCTTAAGATCATAGATTTTCTTCCTGCAGTTACAGATATGCAGGAGATGATGAGTATCGTCGGCTGCGTGAGCAGAGTCCGGGATATCGGGCTGCCGGGAAAAGCGATCGAGGAGAGTCTCAGACTTGCACCGTATACAAGAAGAAGGCTGAGCCTTCTGAGACTTCGGAAGATGCTCACATACTGAGCAGGAACAGCTCATAAAAGGTTCTTTTGACTTGACATAAATTTCAGGAAAGGCAGTGATGAACGGTTTGATGAGAGTAGGAATGGGATATGATGTACATAAACTGACAGAGGGCAGGAAACTGATCCTTGGTGGTGTTGATATTCCCTGGGAAAAAGGTCTTCTGGGCCATTCGGATGCGGATGTTCTGATCCATGCGATCATGGATGCACTTCTGGGAGCTGCGGCTCTTGGAGATATCGGAAAGCATTTTCCGGATACAGACCCTGCATATAAGGGAATCTCCAGTGTGAAACTTCTGGTGCATGTTGCCGGATTACTGAAGGAGAATGACTATGCGATCGGAAATATCGATGCCACCATCATCGCTCAGAAACCGAAGATGGCACCACATATTCCGACGATGAGAGAAAATATCGCAGAAGCACTTGGGATTAAAATATCACAGCTGAATATCAAGGCGACCACAGAGGAAGGCCTTGGATTTACAGGACAGGGAGAGGGAATCTCCTCACAGGCGATTTGCTCCCTGTACAGAATCGGGAAATTGGAGGAAGAGTAACATGAAGATTTTTAACACACTGACACGCAGAAAAGAGGAATTTGTACCTCTGGAAGAAGGAAAAGTAAAAATGTATGTCTGCGGACCTACGGTATACAATCTGATCCATATCGGAAATGCCCGCCCTATGATCATTTTTGATACGGTGCGCAGATATATGGAATATAAAGGATATGAAGTAAATTATGTATCCAACTTTACCGATGTAGATGACAAGATCATCAAGAAGGCCATTGAAGAGGGCGTTTCCGCAGAGGAAATCTCTACCCGTTATATCAAAGAGTGCAAGAAGGATATGGCAGATATGAATGTAAAACCTGCTACAACTGCACCCCAGGCTACACAGGAGATCCAGGGCATGATCGACATGATCCAGACTCTTATTGATAAAGGATATGCATATCCGGCAGCTGACGGGACCGTTTATTTCCGTGTAAAGAAATTCAAAGAGTATGGCAAGCTTTCTCATAAGAATCTGGATGATCTCCAGTCAGGATTCCGTTCTCTTAAGGTATCCGGTGAGGATCAGAAGGAAGATCCGTTAGACTTCGTGCTTTGGAAACCAAAGAAAGAGGGCGAGCCGTCCTGGCCGTCACCGTGGTGCGACGGACGTCCTGGCTGGCATATTGAGTGTTCTGTTATGTCCAAGAAATATCTCGGAGAAGAGATTGATATCCATGCAGGCGGTGAGGATCTGATCTTCCCGCATCATGAGAATGAGATCGCACAGAGTGAGTGCTGTAATGGTAAGATTTTTGCAAGATACTGGATGCATAATGGTTTCCTGAACATCGACAACCGCAAGATGTCCAAATCTCTCGGAAATTTCCGTACCGTTCGTCAGATCGGTGAACAGTATGATCTTCAGGTTCTCCGTTTCTTTATGCTGAACGCACATTACAGAAGTCCGCTGAACTTCAGCGCAGATCTGATGGAGGCAGCAAAGAACTCTCTGGAGCGTATCCTTGAGGCGGCAGGCAAGCTCAGCGACCGTAAAGACAATGGGGCGACAGAGAATATTACAGAGGAAGAGCTTGCGCTTCTCAAAGAAGCAGAAGGTTTTGTTACCAAATTTGAAGCTGCCATGGATGATGATTTTAATACTGCAGATGCACTTGCGGCAATTTTTGAGCTTGTAAAATTTGCCAACACAAACGTAGACGAGAACAGCTCAAGGGAGTTTGCCGGTGGCCTTTATGAGGAACTTTTTAAGCTCAGTGATGTGCTGGGATTGAAAATCGAGAAAAAAGAAGAGATTCTTGACAAAGAGATCGAGGATCTGATCCAGGAGCGCCAGGCTGCAAGAAAGGCAAAGGATTTCAAGAGAGCAGATGAGATCCGAGATGAGCTCCTGAAAAAAGGTATCATCCTTAAAGATACAAGAGAAGGTGTGAAATGGCAGAGAGCTTAAAGAAACTGAAAGAGCTGTTTGATCTGAAAGACGCAGACCTTCGGACCTATTCGCCGCTGACGCTGGCCTATATCGGGGATGGCGTTTATGAGCTGGTGATCCGTACTATTCTTGTGAAAAAAGCGAATTGTCCGGTAAATCGTCTCCACAAAAAAGCCAGCAGCCTTGTAAAAGCATCTGCACAGTCGGGTATGATGGAGATCCTCGAACCACTTTTGACAGAAGAAGAAAAAAGTGTATATCGAAGAGGAAGGAATGCGCATTCCGCTACCATGGCCAAACATGCCACCATGGCGGATTACCGGCGTGCCACAGGGTTTGAGGCGCTGATGGGATATCTTTACCTGAAAGAGGATTTTTCAAGGATACTGGAACTGGTCCATGCAGGACTTGAGAAGGAGGAAATTTAAATTGACTGAAATGATAGAAGGAAGAAATGCGGTCCTTGAGGCATTTCGTTCCGGTAAATGTGTTGATAAACTGTTTATTCTGGATGGCTGTCAGGACGGACCGGTCCGCACCATCGCAAGAGAAGCCAGAAAACATGATACCATTGTAAAATTTGTTCCAAAGGAACGATTGGATTCCATGAGCGAGACAGGTGCACATCAGGGTGTGATCGCACAGGTTGCGGCTTATGATTATTCTACAGTGGAAGATATCCTGAAAAAAGCAGAAGATAAAGGAGAGCCTCCGTTTATCATTCTTCTTGATAATATTGAGGATCCTCATAATCTGGGAGCTATCATCCGTACCGCAAATCTCGCAGGTGCTCATGGTGTGATCATTCCCAAACACAGAGCAGTAGGACTGACTGCTACGGTTGCCAAGACGTCGGCAGGCGCACTGAATTATACACCGGTTGCCAAGGTTGCTAATCTGGGACAGACTATTGATGAACTGAAAGAAAAAGGCATCTGGTTCGTATGTGCAGATATGGACGGAGAGGTGATGTACCGTCAGAATCTGACAGGACCTATTGGCCTTGTGATCGGAAATGAGGGAAATGGTGTAAGCCGCCTTGTAAAAGAGAAATGTGATTTTACTACCGCGATCCCGATGAAGGGGGATATCGATTCCCTTAACGCTTCTGTAGCAGCAGGGGTGCTTGCTTTTGAGATCGTGAGACAGAGACTGTCAAAATAAATACATCAAATACAGCCATAGCTGTTCGGAGAAAAAATGTGCCGATATAATGAGATGACGGATGAAGCTCTTATCGAAAGACTTCGTGCAGGGGAATCTGCAATTGCAGATTATCTGATGGAAAAGTATAAAGGTCTGGTCAGAAAAAAAGCCCGTGCCATGTTTCTGATAGGTGGGGACACAGATGATCTGATACAGGAGGGGATGATCGGACTGTTTAAGGCAGTCCGTGATTACCAGCCAGACAGGGAGTCGTCTTTTCAGTCTTTTGCAAATATATGTATTGACAGACAGATATATACTGCAATTAAAAGTTCAAACCGCCAGAAACATCAGCCACTGAACACTTATGTGTCTTTAAGCGACGGAGAGGCGGAGGAAAACTTCAGAGATTCCTGTGTGGAGCATGATAATCCGGAATCGATCCTGATCGACCGGGAAAATGTGGCGGCTCTCGAAAATGAAATGAAAAAGAGCCTGAGCCCTCTGGAAAACAGGGTACTGCAGTTGTATCTGGATGGAAATGGATATATGGATATTGCCCGGATCCTTGGAAAAACACCGAAATCCATTGATAATGCACTGCAGAGGATCCGTGGGAAAATTAAAAGCTATTTTTGAGAAGAGTAAATACCTCTTTCCTTTTGAATATAAAAGTATTAAAATAATATTCATAAGGAGCAGAATAAGAAAGGAGACCAAATTATGGCAAAGATCAATAAATATTGGGGACTTGTTGCAGTAGGAGCGCTTACCGCTGCCGCAGCAGGAGCTATCGCAGCACTTGTATCCAGACGATCTGTATGCGAAGAAGACTTTGAGGATGATTTCGAAGATCTTGATGATTTCAAGGATGACGAGAAGAAGGAAGAAAAAGAAGAGAAAGAAGTCTTCCAGGACTGGGACAAGACTGCATCTGAGACTGTAGAAGTTTCCAAAGAGGCAGATGATGCTGAAGAGGCACCAACAGAAGCAGAAGAGGAAACACCTGCAGATGATGAATCGGAGGCCGAAGCGGAAGAAGAGACAGAAGCAGAAGAGACAAAGACAGAAGAGTAAAAAGAGAATCCTGCGTGCTGTGTCTGCGAGCGACAGCACACAGGATTTTTTGTGCTATAATCATGAAAATATGAATTTTTAAAAAAATAAAAATAATGTATTGACAATATGACAATCATCTGATAATATAAACAACTGTGAGCGGCACAAACGTCGCGAAACAAGCTGCTGTGGCTCAGTCGGTAGAGCGTCGCCTTGGTAAGGCGGAGGTCACGGGTTCGATTCCCGTCAGCAGCTTTTTTTGTGTCTAAAAACAGACAATTTTTTGTTTAGATACAGGTTTTGCGGGTTTCAAAAACTCCGGATTTATGATAAGATAAAACATCAGGATGATATTTAGGAGGGAAAGCAATGGAGAACGAAACAGTTTCCAAAAACTTTATTGAAAATATTATAGACAAAGATCTTGAAGAAGGCGTTTATGACACCGTGCATACACGTTTCCCACCGGAACCTAACGGCTATCTTCATATCGGACATGCGAAATCCATTCTTTTAAATTATGGACTGGCTCAGAAATACAACGGAAAATTCAATCTCCGTTTTGATGATACCAACCCTACAAAGGAGAAATCCGAATTTGTAGAGTCCATCAAGGCTGACGTGAAATGGCTTGGTGCAGACTGGGAAGACAGACTTTTCTTTGCATCTGATTATTTTGATCAGATGTATGAGGCAGCAGTGAAGCTTATTAAGAAAGGCAAGGCCTTTGTCTGCGACCTGACTGCAGACCAGATTCGTGAGTACCGAGGAACTCTTACAGAGCCAGGTAAAGAGAGCCCGTACAGAAACCGTACTGTAGAAGAGAATCTTCAGCTTTTTGAAGAGATGCGTGAGGGCAAATACGGAGATGGCGAGAAGGTTCTCCGTGCCAAGATCGATATGGCATCACCGAATATGAACATGCGTGACCCGGTCATTTACCGTGTAGCCCGCATGACACATCACAATACAGGAGATAAATGGTGCATCTATCCGATGTACGACTTCGCTCATCCGATCGAGGATGCCATTGAGGGTGTGACACATTCTATCTGTACTCTGGAGTTTGAGGACCACAGACCGCTTTATGACTGGGTGGTAAAGGAACTGGAATATCCGCACCCACCGAAGCAGATCGAGTTTGCAAAGCTGTACCTGACCAACGTTGTTACAGGTAAACGTTATATCAAGAAGCTTGTTGAGGACGGCATCGTAGATGGATGGGATGATCCGAGACTAGTATCCATCGCCGCACTTCGCCGCCGTGGATTTACACCGGAGTCTATCCGTAAATTTGTAGAACTCTGTGGTGTTTCAAAGGCGAACAGTTCTGTAGATTATGCAATGCTCGAGTACTGCATCCGTGAGGACCTGAAGCTGAAACGTCCGCGTATGATGGCGATCCTTGATCCGATCAAGCTCGTGATCGATAACTATCCGGAAGGACAGGTTGAGTATCTTGAAGCTCCGAATAATATGGAGAATGAGGAGCTTGGAACCAGAAAGATTCCGTTCAGTGGAGAACTTTATATTGAACGTGATGATTTTATGGCAGAGCCTCCTAAGAAATACAAACGTCTCTATATTGGAAATGAAGTTCGTCTTATGAATGCATATTTTGTAACCTGCACAGGTTATGAGGCAGATGACGACGGAACGATCCGTGTAGTCCACTGTACCTATGACCCGGAGACCAAGGGCGGAAATGCACCGGACGGACGTAAGGTAAAAGGAACGATCCACTGGGTGGAAGCATCCAATGCAGGTAAAGTTGAGGTAAGACTTTACGAGAATATCGTAGATGAAGAAAAAGGTGTTTACAATAAAGAAGATGGTTCTCTTAATGTAAATCCGAATTCTCTTACAGTAACAAGTGCTTATGTAGAGCCGGAGCTTCTGAAAGCAAAAGGTTATGACAGCTATCAGTTTGTACGTAACGGTTTCTTCTGCGCAGATATCCATGACTCCAGGGAGGGAGCACCGGTATTTAACCGCATTGTATCTCTGAAGAGCTCTTTCAAATTACCGAAAGCATAAAAACTGTCAAAAAGAATACGAAACATATGACAGCAGTACACCGTGAACAGGTATCAGGGTGTACTGCTTGTTTTGTTTTATCGTCATCAGGAATAAATGGATAAGTACAAAATGCTCCTGCAACGATTTCGGTTGCGCCCATTTACAGAAACGGTTATACTGATAACACAGGAAAGAGAGGAATTACACATGAAGAAAATCGTGCTTGCTTCCGCATCTCCCAGGAGGCGGGAACTTTTAAGCCAGGTAGGAGTCGCCTTTGAAGTGAAGCCTGCCAGCGGGGAAGAACGGATCACCAGTGCAGAGCCTGCGAAAGTGGTGGAGGAACTTTCTCGTCAGAAAGCTATGTTTACGGCATACGCGCTGGAGGAAGAGGAGAACCGAGATCTGAGAGATGTGGTTGTGATCGGTGCAGATACCGTTGTATCTTATGAGGGTAAGATTTTAGGTAAACCGGCAGATGAGACAGCTGCAATAGAGATGCTCGCTATGCTGCAGGGGAATACACATCAGGTATATACCGGTGTAACTTTGCTGATAAGAGAAAAAGGGAGATGGAAAGCTCATACCTTCCATGAGTGCACAGATGTGAGCTTTTATCCGGTGACAGAGGAAGAAATAAAGGAATATGTAAACAGCAAAGACCCAATGGACAAAGCCGGAAGCTATGGGATCCAGGGCGCCTGGGGAGCCTATGTGAAGGGAATCCGTGGTGATTATAACAACGTGGTGGGACTGCCTGTGGCAAGACTGATCTATGAGACAAAAAAACTGGGAATGAACCTGAGAGGATGAAAGACAAAATGATAAAAGCTTGTATATTTGATCTGGATGGAACAATTGCGGATACACTGGAATCTATGGCATATGTGGCGAATGAGATCATGGAAAAGTTTTCCCTGAAACCACAGCCGGCAGATAATTTTCGTTATTACAGCGGTGAAGGTGCAGATATGCTGATCAGAAGATGCCTGATCGATGCAGGAGATCCGGAGCTGGTACACTACGAAGAAGTCAGGGAACTTTATCGCAGGAAATTTGATGAAGATCCGTTGTATAAAGTTGTGCCATATAAAGATATGCCGGAAACCCTTCAGAAGCTGAAACATACAGGCCTTAAGATGGCTGTATGCTCCAATAAGCCTCATGTTGCGGCGCAGAAAGTGGTAAAGGCGATCTATGGCGATCTGTTTGATGAGGTGATGGGACAGCAGGAAGGAATCCGCAGAAAGCCGGCGCCGGATGGTCCGCTGAAGATTGCAGAAGATTTCGGCGTAAAGCCGGAAGAATGTATGTATATCGGAGATACAAAGACAGATATGCAGACAGGAAGTGCTGCCGGAATGTATACCGTTGGTGCACTATGGGGATTCCGTGACAGAGAAGAGCTTGAAAATAACGGTGCAGATATTGTAGCAGCTGTACCTGGTGATCTGTTTACTATTTATGAGGAGAAGCAGCATGATTAAGATGGTTGCCAGTGATCTGGATGGAACGCTGCTTATCGGTGGAAGACAGACGTTGCCGGAAGAGATCTTTCCGCTGGTAAAGGAACTGAAAAACATGGGAATCCTCTTTGTGGCAGCCAGTGGCAGACAGTATGCCAATATGAGGAATCTTTTTGCGCCGGTAAAGGACGAGATGGCATTTATCAGTGAAAATGGCGGGCTTGCTGTCCAGAATGAGAAGCTTCTGTACTGCGACAGCTTTGACAAAGAACTGGTCAGAGAGATCATTCAGGCAATATGGGAAAAGCCCGGAGCGGAATTTTCCTGTTCTACAAAGGATTTTTATTATATCATGCCCAAGACAGAACATTATCGTCATCTGATGATCGAAGAAGTAAAAAATCAGTGTAAGATCATAAAGAGTTTTGATGAGATCACAGAGCCTTGTATGAAGGTTGCAGTTTATGAGAGAGAAGGAATGACGGAGGAATCCATCCGGTACTGGAGAGAACGGTTCAAAGACAGATGTACTGTTGTGACATCCGGATTTGCGTGGGTGGATTTTGTTCCATTTACCACGAACAAAGCAAAAGGGATCCGTAAATACCAGGAACTTTTGGGAATCGGACCGGATGAATGCATGGCGTTCGGGGATGAATACAATGATATTGAAATGATGAAATCTGTAAAATACAGCTTTGCCATGAAGCATGCGAAGCCAGGGGTAAAGGCGGCGGCTTTCTATGAGACAGAGAAGGTGGAACCAGTACTTCGCAGACTGATCGCGGCGGGCGGAGATATAAAGGAGGTACTTTAATATGTACAAGAAAGAATATGTCCAGACATTTCTGGAAAAACAGGGTCAGCTTTTTGATGAGCCGGTAGCAGAGGATTTTGAGGAGGCAGAGGAATTTCTAGAGGATTGCATGGCAGTTGTGCTGGATTCCCTGAAGGATGTTAAAAAATATCTGGATGGAATGGGCGCAGATGTGGAGGGGATTTCCCTGAAGGAGCTGGAAGAAGAAAGTGAAGTATTCAAACTCCCGGACGGAAAATATATGATCGTAGAAGGCTGACGGAAAGCAGGGATTACACCTCTGAAAATTAAATATGATAAACTTGCATCAGCAAAAAGAAAGCCCTGCGTAGAAAGGGTAAATGTGGGGAAAATAAAATGATGTAAAGGAGGATGGGATATGAAAAAAAGCAGAGTGCTGGCAGTCGTCATGGCTGTGCTTATGATGGTAACGCTGCTTCCATCGATGGTATTTGCCACTGCAGCTCCATCGGGAACTCTTGATGGAAAGCTGAAGGTCAAAGGAACACTTGCGATCGGGTCTACCTTAAGTGCAGATTACTCAAAGGTCAAGCCGGAGGGGATCACAGATGATAATGTGAGTTTTTCCTGGTCATTAAAGGACGGAGACCTTCTTACAGAGGTAGGAACTGATAAGACTTATAAAATCGATGAAAAAGATCTGGGTCTTCCGATCGTTCTGAAGATCACCGGAAAAGAAGAGACGGGAGTCAGTGGTGAGCTTACGGTGACGACCCAGGAGGTTTCCGAAATAGAGGAAGAAGCCAAAGCACTGGCAGAAAAGAAAAAGGAAGAAGCCAAAGCAGCAGGAGAAGATCCGGATGCGGAGGAAAGTGAAGCTTCGGAGTCTTCAGAGAACACGCCGGATACAGAAGCTGGAACGTCAGAGGAGCCTGATAGTGCTCAGCCTGAGGAAACCATAGAGCCGGCAGAAGAAACGGAGTCTGCGGATGTGCAGGAGAATACAGATGTACAGGAACCTGCAGATACCCAGGAGCCTGCTGAAAACTCTGTTATAGAAGTAAACGGAGAACAGTCAGGGACTCAGAATGCCGATGAGGCAGATACATCCGGAGATAGTCAGACAGAGACAACGGATTCCGCAGATACAGCAGCAGACGCTTCCGAAAAAAATGAGGAACCGACATATTCGGCATCTGCATACACGGAAGATGGAAGTGGAATTCTGGATTTTGGTTCCGTGGAAGAGGGATATACGGAAATTCCGGAAGCACAGATGGTTACTATCACAAATAACGGAACCGGCGATCTTAATTTTAAAGAGATCGCCCCGGAGAATTTCATGGCTGCAGATATTAATGATGCGCCATTAAAGAGTGGTGAAAGTGTTACTGTGTGGGTAAAACCACGAGAAGGTCTGAAGGCTGGAGAATACAAAGATCTGATCACGTATCAGACAGAAGAAGGTGCCGATGTCTTCTTTGAAGCGGACTTTACAGTAAAAGAACCGGAAAATAAAAAAGCCGAAGATCATGAAAATAATGAGCAGACAGATCCCGGGGAAACATCGGACCCTGCAGCGGAAAAAATATACAAGCTAACTGCGGATCCGACAGAACTGCCTTTTGATGATCTGACTGCCGGTTATGAAAAGGTAGAAACAACAAGTACAGTCACGATCAAAAACGAAGGTACAGAAGCTGTGACGTTAGTACAGCCTGAGTCGGAGTTTTTTGATATTGCGCCGGTCAGTGAAGTGGAGAGTAGCGGAAATATCCAGTTGGCGCAGGGAGGAGAGCAGACCTTTACCGTACAGCCTAAGCTTGGACTCTCTGCAAAAGATGATCCATACGTGGAAGAGCTTGTATTTGCTTCTGATGAAAGCACGGAAGCATCTGCTACAGTGACGGCTTCGGTTATGGTAAAGACAGAAACACCAAAAACAGTTACTGCAACAGTGAAACCGGAAGGTCCTCTGAAGTTTGGAACACTGGAACAGGGCTATGAGACTGCGCCGGATGCACAGCCTGTAACCGTAGAGAATACAGGTACAGAGGCTATCCGGATCCAGCTTTCTGCTCCGGAGGATTATGAGGTGGGAGAGCCTTCTGCGGAAGTGCTCAATCCCGGAGATAAGGCGGCAACCTTTACCGTACAGCCCAAGACCGGTCTTCAGGTCGGAGATCACAGCGATACGATTTCTGTGACAGATCAGAATACCGGAAACACACTGGCTGAAGTCCGGCTGGAATTTACAGTTTCGGAGCCGGAACCGGAACCGGAACCCAATCCCGGTCTTTCGGTAACAGATAGTCTGGAGTTTGGAACCAAAGAGGAAGGCTATAAGGAACTTCCTGATGCGAAGAAAGTTACAGTTACCAACACCGGAAATACAAAGATCGTTCTGAAACAGCCTTCATCAAATGCATATACAATTGGTACACTTTCCGCCACAGAGCTGGAAGCAGGAGATAATGCAACCTTTAGCGTACAGCCGGTCAGCGGACTTTCACAGGGGGAATATCTGGAAGACATTGTGATCGCCAATGATGCAAATGTGGAAGCTTATGTAAATGTCCATTTCAGCGTTACAAAGAAAAAAACAGATAACGGTAAGAAGGCGAATAACCTTACAGGCATCAAAAAGCCATCCGATATCAAAGATCTTCCCAATGGAACCCAGAAAACCCAGAAAGCCCTGAAGCTTCCGGGAACAGTAAAGATCACTACAACAAAGGGAGAGCAGAAGGCATCTGTTAAATGGGATGTTAAGGGATCTTCTTATGATCCGTCTTCTGCAGAACGTCAGATATTTAATGTAAAAGGTACCGTCATTCTTCCGGAGGGGGTTAAGAATCCCAACAAGATCAGTACAGTGATCGCAGTAAGTATTACAGTAAACGGATATCAGGGCACGGAAGCCGCTGCATCGGACAATAAGATCACAGGCATTGATTCCAATGGCAAGTATGATACCAATACAAAGATCACCTTTACAGCAGCTGGTGCAGGAATGGATAATACAAACCCGCGTAAGGGAGATACCAGATATCAGCCGAAGAGCTGGAAGATCACAGAGACCCGTACCTGGGATGGAGAGCCTTATACTGCAACATTCCGTGTCAGCAAGCCGGGAAAATATACTCTGAAAGTTACCTTTGGACAGCAGAAATACGACGGCTCCAGCTGGAAGGATACCGGTACACAGTCAGAAAGTACGGTTACTTTTACGGTATCACAGGCAGCAGTTCTTACTGCGACTCCGAGTCCGGCAGTGACACAGACAAATCAGAAATCTGCAGTGCAGACGGGAGACAGTACACCGATCATGACATTTGTGATCATTTTGATCGTGGCTGTGGTATGTATTGGAGGAATCCTTGTATATCGTAGAAAGAAAAAATAAGAACAGAATGTAGAAGATAGTTTTACAGCACCCTCCGTACAAAAAATGTACGGAGGGATTTTTTTGCACATAGAGATCCGTTTTACATGCTGTTACTAGCACTCTATAATGATGAGTGCTAAATTTTTCTTGACTTTTGTAAAAAGTCGTATTAGTATATATTTATTGAAAAAAACAACAGGTTTCCGGCTCTGTCGGAACATCAGAAATAAAAATAAAAACAAAAGGAGAGTGACATATATGTCAGCAAAACATGGCAGTTTATCAATCAACAGTGAAAATATTTTTCCGATTATCAAGAAATGGTTATATTCCGACCATGATATTTTTGTAAGAGAGATGATCTCCAACGGATGCGATGCGATCACCAAACTGAGAAAGCTGGAAGTTATGGGAGATTATACATTCCCGGAAGGTTACAAACCGGCTGTAAATGTTATCGTTGATCCGGATCAGAAAACTTTGAAGTTTATCGATAACGGTATTGGTATGACAGCAGATGAAGTAGAGGAATATATCACACAGATCGCTTTTTCCGGTGCCACAGAGTTTCTTGAGAAATATAAGGATAAAACAACGGATGATCAGATGATCGGTCATTTCGGACTTGGATTTTATTCTGCATTTATGGTTGCAGATGAAGTTCATATTGATACTCTCTCTTACAAGGAGGGTTCCACACCGGTACATTGGACCTGTGACGGTGGTACGGAGTATGAGATGGCAGACGGAAACAAAACAGAACCGGGAACAGAGATCACTCTTTTCCTCAATGAGGAAAGCCTGGAGTTTGCCAATGAATATCGTATGAGAGAGGTTATCGAGAAATACTGTTCTTTCATGCCGGTAAATATCTATCTTTCCAAAGCAAATGCTGAACAGGAGTATGAAACGATCGATGAGGCAGATCTCCGTGAAGATGATGTGGTAGTTGAACATATCCATGAGGATGCCAAGACAGAGGAAAAGGAGAATGATAAAGGCGAGAAAGAAGTTGTGGAAGTTTCTCCTGCCAAAGATAAAGTAAAGATCAATAAACGGCCGGTATCCTTAAGCGATACACAGCCGCTCTGGATGAAACACCCAAATGAGTGCACGGATGAAGAGTATAAAGAATTTTACCGTAAGGTATTTATGGATTACAAGGAACCGCTGTTCTGGATCCATCTGAACATGGACTATCCGTTCAACCTGAAGGGTATCCTGTATTTCCCGAAGATCAGGACAGAGTATGATTCCATTGAGGGAACCATCAAGCTTTATAATAATCAGGTATTTATTGCAGATAACATCAAAGAGGTGATCCCGGAATTCCTTCTTCTTCTGAAAGGCGTGATCGACTGTCCGGATCTTCCACTGAATGTTTCCCGTTCTGCACTGCAGAATGATGGTTTTGTGAAAAAGATTTCTGAATACATCACCAAGAAAGTAGCAGATAAGCTCACCGGAATGTGCAAGACAGACAGAGAGTCTTATGAGAAGTACTGGGATGATATCAGCCCGTTTATCAAATTTGGATGCATCAAGGATGCGAAATTTGGTGAGAAGATGAACGATTATATCCTCTTTAAGAATCTGGATGGCAAATATCTTACCCTGAAAGACTGCATTGAGGAAAATAAAAAAGAAGAAACAAAAGCAGCTGAAGAGGAGAAGACAGAGGAGAAAGCTTCTGAAGGATCCCAGAATGAGGAACCGGAAAAAACGGTGATCTATTATGTGACCGATGAGGTACAGCAGAGCCAGTACATTAATATGTTCCGTGAAGCGGGTAAAGATGCTGTACTGCTGAAGCATGTGATCGATTCACAGTTTATTTCCCATCTTGAACAGCAGGATCAGACGATCCAGTTCAAGAGAATTGATGCAGATCTGACAGAAGAGCTTCGTGAAGACGGAAAAGCGGATGAAGCAACAGTCAAGACACTTACTGAGGTGTTCCGTAAGAATCTTGGCAAGGATAAACTTGAAGTAAAAGTAGAGAAGCTGAAAAATGAGGGAACTGCAGCGATGATCACTCTTCCTGAGGAGAGTCGCCGTATGCAGGATATGATGAAAATGTACAATATGTACGGAATGGATCCGAATATGTTCGGTGGTCAGGAAGTACTTGTACTGAACGCAAATCATCCTCTTGTAAGATTTATAGCAGAAAATCAGGGATCAGAGTATGTTCCGGTGATCTGTGAACAGCTTTATGATCTTGCAATGATGAGCCATAAACAGCTTTCTCCTGAAGAAATGACAAAATTTGTAAAGAGAAGCAACGATATCCTTATGGTCCTTACAAAATAAAACGACATATAAAATGATCGAAAGGCTTTGCCCGTAATGGGGCGAAGCCTTTGCTTTTTTTATAACAATATATGTATCTTTAACACAATTATAGGAATTTTAAATAAAATAATAGATATTAAATAAAAATAACCTGTAAAATATGACTAAAAATTTAAATTAGTATCTAATATGTATAAAATAAATTTTCAGAAGAAAGCGAAAAATATAGATAACTGTCGTATTATACATAAGGAAGTGCTTTTAAAAAGAGAAAAAAATGAAATGGAGGAACAAATGTATGAAAAAGGTGTATGGATTGATCAGAAGACTTGGTGCAAATTCGAAATACAAAGGATATTTTTTCGTTGCGGAAGCGGTAAAGATTTCCATGGGGGATCAGTATAAACCATTGCGGATCACAAAGGATATTTATCCATACCTGGCGCGGAAGTACAGATCAACACCTACCAATATTGAGCATGATATCAGAACAATGGTAAATGTGTGTTGGGAAGGAAATAAAAAACTGCTGGATGAGATTGCAGGATATCCTCTAGAATACAAGCCTACCAACAGTGAATTTATTGATATGCTTGCGTATTATCTGAGGGAAATAGAAGAAGAGAATTGACTATAGCCTTTCAAAAAGAATCTGATTCCTGGACAGAAAGCTCAGGATCATATCATCCCAGAGCTGCTCTGGGCGTTTATCCATAGAGAATGTTTTAAGAGAGGTTCCGGTAGTACAAAGAAGGCTGTTATTTTTAAATTGAAGATTTAAGAATAGTCCGTCTATCTGTTCGGAGGAAATTCCGAAATCTGTATTTCTCATTGCAGCTTTAACTCCACTCCGACTTAAATGCAGCACGATCCTGAAGCTTAAGGGCGTACGCTTACCGCGGATCACAGACCAGCAGAAAGGTCTGATGTCCTTCCAGAGAGAATGTGTCCGGCCGTGCTCTGTGAGTCTGTTCATGCTGTCTGTATCAAAAAAATCTTTCTGAAGCCTGCCATCAATGGTAAAAGTATTAAAAGTAGTCACAGTCGCTTCGGACAGACAGAATTTGTCAAATACTTCTCCTATAAAAAGTTTGTTTGTGAAATCCCGGATATCTGTGATCTTTAATGCAAGCATGCCGCACTTCCTTTCTTTTATGTGATCGCGTGTAGACATTATATCTCAGATAAAGAAAAAAGGACAGACTTTTTAAAAAACTCTTTTCAAATATCTGTTTATGTGATACGATAGATGTGGTATTGAATACTACATATAATGGAAAAGAGGACGATATAATTGAGCTATAAGATTGCGATAGATAGCTGTGGGGAGCTTTTAGATGAATGGAAAAATGACGGCAGGATTGAATCCATACCACTGACGCTGACGGTGGGCGGTGAGAATATTATAGATGATGAGAATTTCGATCAGAAAGATTTTTTAAAGAAGGTTGCGGCCTGCCCGGAATGCCCCAAGTCTGCATGCCCTTCTCCGGAACGCTATATGAAGGCATATGAGTGTGATGCGGAACACATTTATGCGGTGACGCTATCGGCAGAATTGAGTGGTTCCTATAACAGTGCGATTCTTGGAAAAAACCTGTTCCTGGAAGAGCAGCCGGAGAAAAAGGTTCATGTATTTAATTCCAAATCTGCATCCGGTGGTCAGAGTCTGATTGCCATGAAGATCGTGGAGTGTGAAGAAAAGGGACTTTCTTTTGAAGAAGTAGTAAGTGAAGTAGAGAAATATATTGAAGAGATGAACACATTTTTTGTGTTGGAGAATCTGGAAACTCTGCGCAAGAACGGACGTTTGGGCAGAGTGAAAGCTCTGGTGGCCAGTGCACTGAAGATCAAGCCGGTTATGGGAGCTACTCCGGAAGGAACGATCTGTCAGCTGGATCAGGCCAGAGGCATGAATAAAGCAATCGTAAAAATGGTGGATCACATTGGAGAGAAGGGGATCAACATCCCGGAAAAGACAGTTGCCATCACTCATTGCAACTGTCCGGAAAGAGCGAAGATGCTGGAGGAGGCTATCCGTGAGAAACTGCACCCAGCAAAGATCGTAGTTATGGATACTGCCGGTGTCAGCAGTATGTATGCCAACGATGGTGGCGTTATCGTAGCAGTCTGATCAGAGAAAATCTCCAGTTCAGAAAATTATCACATTTCTTCAGGGAGTTGCCGCTTTTCTTTTGAAAACAAGTGTGCTATAATGAACGAAGTACTGAAGCGGCAAAGGAGAAAGACAATGAGCCAGAAGAAAGTTGACAAATATAAAAACAACAAATACTCGCGAAACAGTGCCCTGAAGAAGGAACGCGCAGAATTTGTACTTGAGATGGCGGCATGGATCCTCATCGCGGTTCTGCTTGTAGGCTGGATCGGATATTCCGCATATGCCAAGATCCAGGCGAAGGAAGCCAGTGTGAAGGTGGATACTGTGATGGATACTTCTGCATTGACAGATTATATTTCCGGATTATCTTCAGACAGTGCGGAATAGAAAACACATATGAAATGATGGGTTCCCGGGATGTGTTGAAGCATCCCGGGGATTTTTATATACAGGATAAATACAATGCAATAAAAAACGGGTCTGCCATAAAGCAGCCCCGTTTTGACTTATACGTTTTTTATGGTTATAGAATTATAACTTTGTAACGTTAGCAGCCTGCATTCCGCGAGCGCCCTCTGTTAAGTCGTAGGATACAGCCTGTCCTTCTTCAAGAGATTTGAAGCCTTCACCGTTGATAGCAGAGAAGTGTACGAATACATCCTGTCCGTCCTCACCTGTGATAAAACCATAACCTTTTTCTGCGTTGAACCATTTTACAGTTCCCTTGTTCATTTTGTGTTACCTCCATAAAAATAAAAAAAATTAAAATAGCCTTCTGATGATAATAAAAAATCACCAGATTTTACAGACTATATTCATGTAAATATAATCTCTAAAAACTAGTGATTTTACATTAAATATTTTGCCATGCTCTGATTATATAACCCGTGTTTTGAAATGTCAAGGAGAAAATTCCAACAATTCCGGGGTGTAAAAAGAGGCGAAATTGCTTTGTAAAAAAAATCTTTATAAATAGAGAGATTTCGTGTATGATATAGGAGAATACAAGCGGATTGAAGGATCTGCTTTGAAAATACAGGATGAGAGGAGAACAGAAATGGGGATTCTGATTCGAGGAGGCCGGATCGTGGATGCGGCTACAGATACGGATAAAACAGGCGATATTTATCTGGAAGACGGAATCATTGCGGAAATAGGCCAGAAGCTGAAAAAGAAAGACGGCGACCGTGTGATCGATGCGAAAGGAAAGCTGGTCATGCCGGGAATTATCGATCTTCATGTCCATTTTCGTGATCCGGGCCAGACACATAAGGAAGATATCAAGAGTGGTGCTGCTGCGGCAGCACGTGGTGGTGTGACAACTGTAGTTGCTATGCCAAATACAACTCCCACTATTGATAATCCGGACCGGGTAAACTATGTACATAACAAGGCGGCGCAGGTTTCCGGTATTCATGTACTTCAGGCAGGTGCAGCCACCATGGGAGAAAAGGGTACTGAACTTGCAGATATTGCCGGAATGGTGAAAGCAGGGATCCCGGCAGTGTCCGAGGATGGTAAATCTGTGATGAATACAGCGCTTTGTAAAGAAGCAATGAGGATCGCGGCAGAATGTGGCGTGCCGTTTTTTGACCATTGTGAAGATATCGATCTGCGTGGAGATGGATGCATGAATGAGGATGAGAACGCCAAAAGACTGGGGCTTCCCGGAATCTGCAATGCAGTGGAAGATACCATTACAGCCAGAGATATCATTCTGGCGCTGGAGACAGGAGTCCATCTTCATCTCTGCCACTGTTCCACTTATGGGGATGCTCAGATGATGAAGATCGTAAAAGAGAAAGGATACGACAATATCACAGCTGAAGTATGCCCGCACCATTTTATCCTTTCATCCGATGATATTAAAACAGATGACCCGAATTACAAGATGAATCCGCCGCTCCGTACACCGAAGGATGTGGAAGCGCTGAAACAGGGCCTGAAGGACGGTACCATCGAGGTGATCAGCACGGACCATGCACCGCACAGTGCACAGGAAAAAACAGGTTCTATGAAGAATGCACCATTTGGGATCGTAGGTCTGGAAACAAGCCTTCCGCTCACCTATACAGAGCTGGTGGAAAAAGATGTGATCACACTGAAACAGATGGTTGAGAAGATGTGCCTGAACCCGGCGAAAATCCTCGGGCTTGACAGAGGAACTCTCCAGAAAGGCCATCCGGCAGATGTGATCATCGTGGATACGGAGCAGGAGTATGCTATCGATAAAAATAAATTTGTTTCCAAAGGACATAACACACCGTTTGATGGCTGGAAAGTAAAGGGAAAAGTGCTTTATACCATCTGTGACGGAAAAATTGTATTTAAAAACCAGGAGGAGAAAGAATCATGATTAACAAACTGATCAGCAATATCCGCAAAACAAATGCACCAATCGTTGTAGGACTGGATCCTATGCTGAATTATATTCCGGAGCATATCCAGAAGAAGGCTTTTGCAGAGTTTGGAGAGACTCTGGAGGGCGCTGCAGAAGCAATCTGGCAGTATAACAAAGGGATCGTGGATGCGACCTGTGATCTGATCCCGGCAGTGAAACCACAGATCGCCATGTATGAGCAGTTTGGTATCCCGGGACTGATCGCATACAAGAAAACGGTTGAGTATTGTAAAGCCAAAGATCTGGTTGTGATCGGTGATATCAAAAGAGGTGATATCGGTTCCACATCTGCAGCATATGCAGTTGGTCACCTGGGACAGGTTCAGGTAAGCTCAAAAAAATATGCAGGTTTTGATGAGGATTTTGCAACGGTCAATCCATACCTTGGTTCTGATGGTGTGAAACCCTTTATGGATGTATGTAAGGAAGAGAAAAAGGGTATCTTTGTTCTGGTCAAAACTTCCAATCCATCAAGTGGTGAGTTCCAGGATCGTGTCATCGACGGTCGCCCGCTCTATGAGCTGGTAGGTGAGAAGGTTGCACAATGGGGCGATGAGCTTATGGGTGATGGATATAGTTATGTTGGTGCTGTTGTAGGTGCGACCTATCCGGAAATGGGAAAGGTATTAAGAAAGATCATGCCGAAGACATTTATCCTTGTTCCCGGATATGGTGCTCAGGGTGGAAAGGGCGCAGATCTTGTCCATTTCTTTAATGAGGACGGACTTGGTGCTATCGTAAACTCTTCCAGAGGAATCATCGCTGCATATAAGCAGGAGAAATATAAAGAGTTTGGCGCTGAAAATTACGCAGATGCTTCCAGAGCGGCAGTAAAAGATATGATCGCGGATATCAGCGGTGCGCTGGAGAACAGATAATACAGGAGGCATTTTATGAGTACATCAGAAAGTAAAAAAACAAAAAAGCCCTGTAAGATACTCAGCCAGGAATGTATTGGTACAGATATTTACAGTATGTGGCTGGATGCAGGTGAGATTGGAAAAAATGCAGTGCCGGGACAGTTTGTATCACTTTACAGCCGCAATGGCGGTAAGCTTCTGCCAAGACCCATCAGTCTCTGTGAGATCGATAAAGCAGAAGGAAAACTGAGACTGGTATATCGCGTTACAGGAAAAGGAACCGGTACGGAGGAATTTTCCAGACTTCATGCAGGGGTCCCCATTGAGACTATGGGACCTCTGGGAAATGGTTTTCCGCTGGATGCAGTAAAAGGCAAAAAAGTGTTTCTCATGGGTGGAGGAATCGGAATCCCGCCAATGCTGGAAACTGCTAAACAGCTGGACGCAGAAAAGATCATGGTTCTCGGATACAGAGATGAGCTGTTTTTAAATAAGGAATTTGAAGCTTATGGAGATGTCTATGTGGCAACAGAAGACGGCTCTGCAGGAACAAAGGGAAATGTTATGGATGCCATCCGTGAGAACGATCTTGAGGCAGATGCGATCTTTGCCTGCGGACCTGCCCCGATGCTCCGTGCCATCAAGGCATATGCCCTTGAAAAAGGAATTCCGTGCTGGATCTCCATGGAAGAGCGTATGGCCTGTGGCGTAGGCGCGTGTCTTGCCTGTGTGTGCAAATCCAAAGATGTGGATTCTCATTCTCATGTCCATAACAAGAGAGTATGTAAAGACGGACCTATATTCCTGAGCACGGAGGTAGAGCTATGAGCAGAATGAATGTAAATCTTGCCGGCGTAGAACTTAAGAATCCGGTGATGACAGCGTCCGGAACATTTGGTTCCGGAGCGGAATACAGTGAATTTGTGGATCTGAACAGACTTGGCGCAGTTGTGACAAAAGGTGTGGCAAATGTACCGTGGCCGGGAAATCCTACACCGAGAGTGACAGAGACAGCATCCGGAATGCTCAATGCCATTGGTCTTCAGAATCCGGGGATTGATGTTTTCTGTGAAAGAGATATTCCGTTCCTTAAAAAATATGATACAAAGATCATCGTCAATGTCTGTGGAAAATCTGCAAAGGATTACTGTGAGGTTGTAGAACGCCTTGGAAATGAGCCTGTGGATATGCTGGAGATTAATGTTTCCTGCCCGAATGTCAAGGAAGGCGGAATTGCCTTCGGTCAGAATCCGAAAGCTCTTGAAGAGATCACAAAAGAAGTAAAGAAATATGCAAAACAGCCGGTGATCATGAAGCTGAGCCCAAATGTAACCGATATTACCGAGATGGCGAAAGCAGCAGAAGCTGGCGGCGCAGATGTTCTTTCTCTTATCAATACCCTGACAGGAATGAAGATCGATATCAACAGACGTACATTTGCACTGGCAAATAAAACTGGTGGAATGTCCGGTCCTGCAGTAAAACCGGTAGCTGTCCGTATGGTATATCAGGTGGCAAATGCAGTATCCCTTCCTATCATCGGTATGGGAGGAATCGCAACTGCTGAGGATGCCCTGGAATTTATTATGGCAGGTGCTACTGCAGTGTCTGTGGGAACTGCAAACTTTTTTAACCCTTATGCTACTGTGGAGATCGCAGATGGTATTCAGGCATTTCTTGAAAAACAGAAAGTGGAAGACATCAATGAGCTGATCGGAGTAGTGAAATAACGGAGGATTGCCGTATTTGCAATTCTGTTGTTCATATGTTAGAATTAACAGGATAAATAAAGGGATTTTACACTGGGATTGCAGCAGAGTGTGGATCCTGGGTTTGTCGTATATATGAAAAACATGGAGGATTAGATAAATGGAACAGTATAAGCAGGAATTTATTGAATTTATGATTGACTGTAATGTCCTGAAATTTGGAGATTTTACTACGAAATCAGGAAGAAAGACACCATTTTTTGTAAATACAGGATTTTACCGTACCGGTGCGCAGCTTCGCAAGCTGGGACAGTATTATGCAAAAGCGATAGAAAGCAAATTCGGACTGGATTTTGATGTGCTGTTTGGACCGGCATACAAAGGAATTCCGCTTTCTGTAGCAGCAACTATGGAGATCAGTGAAATGTACGGAAAGGATATCCGTTACTGTTCCAACCGTAAGGAAGTGAAAGACCACGGAGATAAAGGAATTCTTCTTGGCAGCCCGATCCAGGATGGGGATAAGGTAGTGATCATTGAGGATGTTACGACTGCAGGAACATCCATTAAAGAAACACTTCCGATCATCAAAGCGCAGGGAGATGTAAATCCGATAGGTCTTGTGGTTTCTGTTGACCGTATGGAACGCGGCCAGGGAACAAAGAGTGCGCTCAAAGAGATCGAGGAAACCTACGGCCTTCAGACTACAGCTATTGTAACTATGGCGGAGGTTGTTGAGCATCTCTACAACAAAGAATACAAAGGCCGTGTTGTGATCGATGATAAGCTGAAAGCTGCCATTGATGCATATTATGACCAGTACGGCGCAGAATAATATTGTTATAAAAGGTCATAAAAGAGCGGCGGATTCCGAAGGTCCGCTTTTACTGGGAGGACGCAGCCTTATGAATGAAAAAATTTATAAAACTATGGCGAGCAGCGGGGCGGGAAGCCTTGCACTCGGTATTGTCGTTCTGGTGACGGGACTTGTCACAGGAATTCTGATGATCGTGAACGGTGCGAGACTGCTCAGAAGAAAATCAGAGATATTAATCTAATATGATCTGAAAAGCCGCACGTTGTTCCGTGTGGCTTTTCGGACTATTTAAGCAGGGGAGAATATTGGAAAAAGGGACAAAACGCAGAGTAAAAAAACTCGGGACAGCTTTTTTTGTATTGTATGTTCTTGTTCTTGTGTATCTTCTGTTCTTTTCCGAAGGATACGGAAGAGTGGCGGATGCAGAAAGAGAATACCGTTACAATCTTGTTCCGTTTGTGGAGATCAGGCGTTTCTGGACTTATCGAAAAATAGTGGGTACATTTGCGCTTTTCACAAATGTTTTTGGAAATGTGCTGGGATTTGTGCCATACGGATTTATTCTTCCGGTAATAACCGGAAAAATGCGAAATGGCTTTTTTATCATATTATCCGGCTTTTTTATCAGTCTGACGATAGAAGTGATCCAGCTGCTTACAAAAGTTGGCTGCTTTGATGTGGATGATATGATATTGAATACTCTGGGCGCAGCGCTTGGATATGGGATTTATGCAGTCTGCGACAGGATTAGGAGAAAAATTAATGGCAAGAAGATATAGATATGCATTTGCAAAAAAAAGAGAAGCTTCCAAGGGAAAATGGTCTGTAGGACTTGCGGCGGCTTCCCTCGTGCTGTTTATCGCGGCAGTTGTGCTTGCACTCTTTTTTGATGGAAAGCTCGGGGGCCTGATCGGCGGAACCGGGCTTTTTGCCATGCTGCTTTCTGCATATGGCTTTACACTGGGGCTTTCCAGCTTTTCGGAAGAAAACCGGAAACACAGGACGAGCATGGTCGGGTCTATTTTGAACGGAGTGATCCTGGTTATCTGGCTGGGACTTTTTTTATCGGGGGTATAACAGATGGATAAAAAAGAACGCTTAAAAAAACAGCTGGACTTTATTATGGAGATAGATAAAGTCAAGAATATTTTCCGACAGACATATCTTGCAGACGGAAAGCGGAAAGAGAATGATGCGGAGCATTCCTGGCATCTGGCGTTGATGGCGGTGCTTTTAAAGGAATATTCCAATGAGGAAGTGGATCTTTCGAAGGTGATTCCTATGGTACTGGCGCATGATCTGGTAGAAATCGATGCAGGTGATACCTATGCATATGATGAAAAAGGAGCGACAACCAAGGAATACAGGGAGAAGCAGGCAGCAGAACGGATCTATGGACTATTGCCGGAAGATCAGGGACAGTGGTTAAAAGCATTATGGGAGGAGTTTGAGGCTTACGAAACCCCGGAGGCGAAATTTGCCCATGTGCTAGATAATTGTCAGCCATTGTTTCTAAATGATGCTTCCAACGGAAAAAGCTGGGAAGAGCATCAGGTGAAGAAAAGTCAGATTTATAAGAGAAACCGGAAAACAGGAGAGGGTTCTGAAGTGATCTGGGAATATATGAAAGAACTCGTTGACAAACACATTGCCCTGGGGCATGTGATCGATGATGAAAAAGATGGGAGATGAAGTCTTGGAAGAATGCATGAAAGAACGTTATGGACTTGCGAAGGAACGGATCCGTGAGATCATAACAGAAGAAACCGTAAAAAAACCGTTTGGAGATTTTTTCAGAAACAGGGCAAAGTTTCTTTCCATGGCAGCAGATGTGATGGATGAGAGCGCAGCAGAGCTTACGATGGAGGTGTTGAAAGAGAGAAATCATTGCTTTTATCAGGATATCCTCCCGGAAAATTATGAAAGCAGCTATGGAAATCCGGCGTATGCAGTACAGCAGATGGGAGAATATGGAAAAGCCTTCAGTTTTCTGTATGCAGAGATCGCAGGAACTGTAGCTTATGCTCATGAGAAAAGGCTGTGGGATATGACTGTATCCATGGAACTGTTTCTAGAAGTATATTCTGCATTTTGTGAGGAAGAACTTCCGGAGGCGGCAACAGTGGAGGGAATTCTCCGTTCCTATGTAAATGATTACTGCCAGGATATGATGGAGCAGAGGATACGGGAAGGTGTAGATCCGGAGCTTGACTTTGCAGCAGATATCATCATGAATTCGGATCTTTCGGATCTGAGATATCTGTATCGCTATGGCGAGTTTGTTTCAGAGAATGAAACAGGAGTTGCAGAGTTTTTGAATTCCCTTTCTCAGGAAGAGATCGATAAGATGGCTTCTACCTATACAGAAGGCTATCGGATCGGATTTATCACCGGACGGAAGGATATCACAAAAAAGAAAACAGTAAATATCCGATATAGTCTTGGTTTTGAACGGATGGTAAAAGCAGCGATCCTCCAGTTTGAAAAAATGGGTCTGAAGCCGGTGATCTATCGCCATGCAACGCATGTGGTAAATAAGAGAGGCGCCGTGAGAGTAGGCTATACAGGCGGCGTTGCCAATCCGCAGTACGATTACGATCATCGTCAGGACAGTGCATTGTTCCTGGATGGGGATTTTGTTCAGCGAAAACTTCGTGCTATGCAGACCTCCTATGAGAAGTACAGAGAACTGGCAGAAGTACATGGCGGTCCGGCCTGCATTGATACATTTGGAGAAAATCCTTTCTCTCCGATAAGTAAACCGGAAGCTTATGCATTAAGCGAGACACAGCAGAAGCTTCAGACAGAACTTGACAATGAATCCGGACAGATCGTAAACCGATACATCAAAGGTGATGAGAGAAGTTTTACGATCATTGCATATCCGGTTCCTGAGATTGGTGGAAATTATGAGGAAATTTTCCGTGAGATCGTAAAGATCAATACATTGGATTACCATCTCTATCAGGAAATCCAGCAGACGATCATCAATACCCTGGATACCTGTGAGTGGGTGGAAGTCAAAGGACGTGGAGACAATGAGACGGATCTTCTGATTCATCTTCATGAACTGACAGATCCGGAGAAACAGACGAATTTTGAGAACTGTGTGGCAGATGTGAACATTCCGGTGGGCGAAGTCTTTACATCTCCGCAGCTGGCAGGCACAGGCGGAATCCTTCATGTGAAAAAAGTATATCTGAACGGTCTTCAGTTCCGGGATCTGAAGCTGGTATTTGACTGCGGCCAGGTTATTGATTACACCTGCTCGAATTTTAAAACCGAAGAAGAGAACCGGAAATATATTGAAGATAATATCCTCCACCACCATCCGAAGATCCCCATGGGAGAGTTTGCCATCGGTACAAATACCACAGCTTATGTGGCGGCGCTGAAATGCGGAATTGCGGATAAGCTTCCGATCCTGATCGCAGAAAAAATGGGACCGCATTTTGCTGTGGGCGATACCTGTTACAGCTGGGCAGAGGATACACCGGTATATAATCCGGATGGAAAAGAAATCATCGCCAGGGATAATGAGATTTCCGAGATGCGAAAGGATGACGTAAGCCTTGCTTATTATGGCTGTCATACAGATATTACCATTCCCTATGATGAGCTTGGAAGTATCCGTGTGATCGATGATGAGGGAGAAATGCTTTCCATTATCGAAAACGGAAGGTTTGTTCTTCCGGGAACAGAGGAATTAAACCGTCCTTTTGAGAATCTTCCATTAAATAATAATATAAGTTAATTAGTAAATTTACAGTTTTTCCGATCGTATTGACAGAAAGTGAGAATATACGTAGAATAACCATAACAATAGTCAAAGGACACAGGCTAATATTCAGTTAGTGTACCATGAAAGGAGAACACAATGGCAAAAGTAGGAATTGTAATGGGTAGTGATTCAGATATGCCGGTTATGAGCAAAGCAGCAGATATCCTGGAGAAACTGGGGATTGATTATGAAATGAAGATCATTTCCGCACACAGAGAACCGGATGTATTTTTCGAGTATGCAAAGACAGCAGAAGAAAAAGGCTTCAAAGTTATCATCGCAGGCGCAGGAATGGCAGCTCATCTTCCGGGAATGTGCGCAGCGATCTTTCCGATGCCGGTGATCGGTATTCCGATGCATACAACATCTCTGGGAGGAAGAGATTCCCTTTACTCAATCGTACAGATGCCAAGCGGTATCCCGGTTGCTACAGTAGCGATCAATGGTGGCGCCAATGCGGGACTTCTTGCTGCCAAGATACTTGCAACTTCCGACGCAGAGCTTCTTTCCAGACTGAAAGCCTACAGTCAGGATCTGAAGGAGCAGGTTGAGAAGAAAGACGCAAGGCTTCAGGAAGTTGGATACAAAAATTACTAAATAAATTTTTTACCATAAAAATAAAAAGGTGTTGTCATAAGGAGGACATTATGGATTACAAGACTTCAGGCGTAGATATTGAGGCAGGATACAAATCAGTAGAGCTGATGAAAAAGCACATTGCCAAGACAATGAGACCGGAGGTACTTGGAGGAATCGGTGGATTCTCAGGTGCATTTTCCATGGAGAAATTCAAAGATATGGAAGAGCCTACTCTGGTTTCCGGAACAGACGGATGTGGAACCAAGGTTAAGGTAGCCATGGTTATGGACAAGCATGATACCATCGGAATCGATGCTGTAGCCATGTGTGTAAATGATATTGCATGTGCAGGCGGCGAGCCATTGTTTTTCCTGGACTACATTGCCTGCGGCAAAAATTATCCGGAAAAGATCGCAGAGATCGTAAAAGGTGTTGCAGAGGGCTGTGTACAGTCTGAGGCAGCTCTGATCGGTGGTGAGACAGCAGAGCATCCTGGACTTATGCCGGAAGATGAGTACGACCTTGCCGGATTTGCAGTAGGAGTCGTTGACAAAAAAGATCTTCTTACAGGAGAGGCCCTGAAACCAGGAGATGTCCTGATCGGTATGGCTTCCACAGGAGTTCACAGCAATGGATTTTCTCTTGTACGTAAAGTATTTGACATGACAAAAGAGTCTCTGGATACTTATTATGAAGAGCTTGGAACAACTCTGGGAGAGGCACTGATCGCACCGACCAGAATCTATGTAAAAGCGCTGAAGAGCATCCGAGAGTCTGGCGTGAAGATCCATGCATGCAGCCATATCACAGGTGGTGGATTCTATGAGAATATCCCGCGTATGCTGAAAGAGGGAACCAGAGCTGTTGTCAAAAAAGACAGCTATCCGGTACTTCCGATCTTCAAGCTCCTTGCTGAAAAAGGAAATATTGATGAGCATATGATGTATAATACATATAATATGGGTCTTGGAATGATCCTGGCAGTAGATCCTGCAGATGTTGACAAAACAATGGAAGCTATCCGCAAAACCGGTGATAAGCCATATGTGGTAGGAACCATTGAAGAGGGAGAAAAGGGAGTGACCTTATGTTAAAGATTGGTGTTCTTGTTTCCGGTGGAGGAACAAATCTTCAGGCGATCCTGGATGCCATTGATGCAGGAGAGATCACAAATGCAAAAGTGGATATTGTGATCAGTAATAATGCCTCCGCTTATGCTCTGGAAAGAGCCAGAAAGCATGATATAGAGGCGGTATGCATCGCACCGAAAGACTATCCGGACCGAGAAGCTTTCCATAAAGCATTACTGGCGAAGCTTCAGGAAAAAGAGGTAGACCTGATTGTTCTTGCAGGATATCTGGTTGCGATCCCTCCGATGATGGTGGAAGCGTATCCCAACAAGATCATCAATATCCATCCATCTCTGATCCCGTCTTTCTGCGGAAAAGGTTTTTATGGACTTAAGGTCCATGATGCAGTTCTTGCAAGAGGCGTGAAAGTAACAGGCGCTACGGTTCATTTCGTAGATGCCGGAACGGATACAGGTCCGATCATTCTTCAGAAAGCAGTAAAGGTAAAAGACGGAGATACATCCAAGGAGCTTCAGAGACGTGTAATGGAAAAAGCAGAGTGGAAGATCCTTCCGGAAGCAATCAATCTTATCGCCAATGACAAGATCACAGTGACAGATGGAATTGTTTCTTTAAAGTAATCAGCAGACAGATGAAACAAAGGAGTAAACAGATGAAAGTATTAATCGTAGGAAGCGGCGGAAGAGAACATGCAATTGCATGGAGTGTTGCAAAAAGCCCGAAAGTTGACAAGATCTACTGTGCACCTGGAAATGCAGGAATCGCAGAGTATGCGGAATGTGCAGATATCGGAGCAATGGAATTTGAAAAACTGGCAGCCTTTGCCAAAGAAAAAGAGATCGATCTTACTATCGTGGGAATGGATGATCCTCTTGTGGGCGGAATCGTAGATGTATTTGAGGCAGAGGGACTGCGTGTGTTCGGACCGCGCAAAAATGCTGCTATTCTGGAAGGCTCCAAGGCTTTTTCCAAGGATCTTATGAAAAAATACGACATTCCTACAGCTGCTTATGAGAATTTTGATGATCCGGAAAAAGCTCTGGAATATTTAAGAACCGAGGCAAAATTCCCGATCGTTTTGAAGGCAGATGGTCTTGCTCTTGGAAAAGGTGTTCTGATCTGCCAGGATCTTGCAGAGGCAGAAGCTGGCGTAAAAGAGATCATGGAAGACAAAAAATTCGGAAATGCCGGAAATACCATGGTAATTGAAGAATTTATGACTGGCCGTGAGGTTTCCGTACTTTCTTTTGTAGATGGAAAGACGATCCGTACCATGACATCCGCGCAGGATCACAAGCGTGCGAAGGATGGGGATCAGGGACTGAATACAGGCGGAATGGGAACATTTTCTCCAAGTCCGTTCTATACTCCGGAAGTAGATGAATTCTGTAAGAAATATGTTTATCAGAAAACAGTAGATGCCATGGCAGCAGAGGGGCGTCCGTTTAAGGGAATCATTTTCTTCGGACTGATGCTTACTGCAGATGGCCCGAAGGTTCTGGAATATAATGCAAGATTTGGGGATCCGGAAGCACAGGTTGTTCTTCCGCGTATGGAGAATGATATCATTGAAGTAATGGAAGCCTGTGTAGACGGCAAACTTGATCAGATCGATCTGAAATTTGAGGACAATGCAGCAGTTTGTGTTGTTCTTGCAAGTGATGGATATCCGGTAAAATACGAAAAAGGTATCCCGATCCATGGATTTGAGAATTTTAAGGACAAAGACGGATACTACTGTTTCCATGCGGGAACCAAATTTAAAGATGGAGAGATCGTTACAAACGGTGGGCGTGTTCTTGGCATCACTGCCAAAGGAGAGACATTAAAAGAAGCCAGAAAGAATGCATATGCTGCTACAGAGTGGATCAGCTTTGCAAACAAGTATATGCGTCACGATATCGGAAAAGCTATCGACGAGGCTTAAGTTGGTCATTTTTCACAGGCACAGCTTGACGAAAACAGGGATTTCATTGTACAATAGTAACAACTATGAAACACAGTGAGTAGTTACGAACATGAAAAGCTGGATGCTGACAGGGCACAACAGGAACCAACCATTTTCCTTGATGAGGTGTCGCATCCAAGTGATGAGGCAGAGAGGACAGAAAAATGGGAATCAGTGTAGAAGAAGCAATCCATGAGCTCAGAAACAGGGAGGAAGTATTTGTTGCATATTCACAGGCAACCAGACTTCCATATGTGACCTGTGATGAAGAAACATTTAATGACCAGGCAAGGATTTTTGCCACAGAAGAAGAGATCAAAGAATATGGTAAACAGCTCCTTGAGGATAAGATCCTTCTTATGGGCATGAAATATGAGAAAAAAGACTATCCAAGACTGTATGGTACGCTGTACGCGATCGGAGTGAACAGTGTGATCTGGATCGACGGAGAAGAGAAGATCGAGATTGAGATCGGAAAGATCGCAAACCAGAGAGATATGAGTAAGATCGAGCCGTCAAAGAGACCGCTTCTGAACCCGTCTCTTGAACTTTCCGGAATCTATTTTATGCAGGAATTGCGTCGCCCGGTAAAACAGGAAGAGCATAAGAATATCCGTGAGTTGGAAGAAGAGCTGATAGCAAACCTGCGTAAGGCAGAATTCCTGATCGCGATCAATGCAGAGCAGGAAGAAGATGGAAAGCTCCATATTCCGTATCTGAAAAATAAAGAGGATAAGATCATGCAGCCTGTGTTTACAGATGTTATGGAATTTGAGAAATTTGGAAGAGGTAAGAATCTCCGTGTTGCGAAAGTGACTATAGACAAACTTCCGAGCCTGATGATTCCGCAGGCAAACGCTTATGTGGTAAATCCAATGGGATTTAATCTGGTTCTTAACAAAGAACAGATAGAGAAGATTGCAGGGATCAGTAAATAAAAACAAAAATCACAGCAGGCTGCCAGGATGAAACTGTGCAGCCTTTTGCTGTTGTAGAGGAGAGATTACCCTATGGTGATAGAAATCGATTTTAACAGTGATGAGGCAATCTATATGCAGATCACCAATCAGATCATAATGGGGATCGCTACATCAAGGCTTCATGAAGGGGATACTCTGCCTTCTGTACGGCAGCTTGCAAGCATTGCAGGAATCAATATGCATACTGTGAATAAGGCATATGCGCTGCTTCGTCAGGAAGGCTTTGTGACTATTGACAGGCGAAAGGGAGCGGTGATCTCCATAGATGCAGATAAGGTCAGAGCACTGGAAGAAATGAAACAGAATCTGACAGTAGCAATGGCATGGGGATGCTGTAAAAATGTAACAAGAGAAGAAGTCCATCAGCTGGTGGACGAGATTTTTGACGAGTATGACACAGACAGATAGGAGGAGACATCATGCAGGAACGATATACAAAACAGGCAGAGAATGTTCTTGCTCTGGCAAAAGAGGCAGCCAGCTCCTGCGGACATAGTTATATCGGCACGGAGCATCTGCTGGTCGGGCTTGTAGAAGAAAAGGAGGGCACAGCAGGAAGAGTTCTGGAGGAGTTTGGGATCCAGGCTGATAAAGCGATGGCTCTGATCGATAAACTGATCGCACCGCCGGGAAATACGGCTGTTTCACAGAAACCGGGATTCAGTCCGAGAACCAGAAGAGTTCTTGAGGGCGCATATGCAGAAGCAGAATCCATGCGTTTTGAGGAAGTCGGGACAGAACATATTCTGCTGGCAATGTTGAAAGAAACAGACTGTGTGGGTACCAGACTGCTGTACACAATGGGTGCCAATATCCAGAAGCTTTATGCGGCAGTGCTGACAGCTATGGGAATGGACAGCGATGCCATTGCGGAAGAATTCCAGGCTGTAAAAGCTTCAAAGGGAAGAAACAGCAGTGTAACACCAACTCTGGATCAGTATAGCCGAGATCTGACGGCCATGGCAGAAGAAGGTAAGCTGGATCCTGTAGTGGGAAGGGATAAAGAGATTGCCAGACTGATCCAGATCCTGAGCAGAAGAACAAAGAACAATCCCTGCCTGACTGGAGAGCCGGGAGTAGGAAAAACGGCTATTGTAGAGGGACTTGCACAGCGGATCGTCACAGGAATGGTACCGGATACTGTGAAGGATAAGCGGGTTGTAGTTCTGGATCTTTCCGGAATGGTCGCAGGAAGTAAATATCGCGGTGAGTTTGAAGAACGTATCCGAAATGTGATCGATGAGGTAAGCGAACAGCAGGGAATATTGCTCTTTATTGATGAGATCCATACGATCATCGGAGCAGGTGGAGCGGAAGGTGCACTGGATGCTTCCAATATCCTGAAACCGTCTCTTTCCCGTGGAGAGATCCAGCTGATCGGAGCAACGACACTGGAAGAATATCGGAAATACATTGAAAAGGATGCAGCGCTTGAACGGCGTTTTCAGCCTATCATCGTGGAAGAACCTACAGAAGAGGAGGCTGTTGAAATCCTGAAGGGGCTGCGCCCATATTATGAAAAACATCATGGTGTAGAGATTCTGGATGAGGCCCTTGAGGCGGCTGTAAAAATGTCCGTTCGTTATATCAATGACCGGTTTCTTCCGGATAAAGCCATTGACATTATTGATGAGGCAGCGTCGAAAGTACAACTGGCGGGATATCGTCCGTCTCCGAAAGCAGAAGCACTGGAAAGAGAGATCCACGATATTCTGAAACAAAAAGAACAGGCAGTCATAAATGCAGATCTTGAAGGTGCAAAAGCAGCACAGGCAAAGCAGAATGAGGCGGAAGCAGAATTGGAAAAGATCCGAAGAAAGGCGGAGCGGAAAAATCGGAAAAATCCACTTACAGTTGATGAAGAGGCAGTTGCCGGTATTGTGTCTGACTGGACAAAAATACCTGTACAGCGTCTGACAGAGGGGGAATCCCGTAGGCTTGCAAATTTGGAAAAGGTTCTGAAAAAACGTGTGATCGGACAGGATGAGGCAGTTTCTGCAGTTGCCCGTGCGGTAAAAAGGGGAAGAGTAGGATTAAAGGATCCCGCAAGGCCTATAGGTTCTTTCTTATTCCTGGGACCTACCGGAGTGGGAAAAACGGAGCTTTCCAAAGCGCTGGCGGAAGCTGTATTTGGAAGTGAGCAGGCAATGATCCGTGTAGATATGTCCGAATATATGGAAAAACATAGTGTTTCTAAAATGATCGGATCGCCGCCCGGATATGTAGGCTATGAAGAAGGTGGACAGCTCAGCGAAAAAGTGCGCAGAAATCCATACAGTGTCATTCTTTTTGACGAGATTGAAAAGGCTCATCCGGATGTGTTTAATATTCTTCTGCAGGTACTTGATGATGGTCATATTACAGATGCTCAAGGCAGAAAAGTGGATTTTAAGCAGACGATCATTATCATGACTTCCAACGCAGGTGCGCAGATGATCATGGAACCGAAACATCTTGGATTTATGTCCGGAGATACGGAAAAGCGTGATTATGAACGGATGAAGTCCGGAGTGATGGAAGAAGTGCGGCGGATGTTTAAACCGGAATTTCTGAACCGGATCGATGAGATCATGGTATTCCATTCTCTGAATAAAGAAAATATCAGGAAGATCGTTACTATTCTTTTGAAAAACCTGGAAAAACGCTGTCAGGAACAGCTGGATATCATACTGAAAGTTACCGGAGCAGCTAAAGATCTTATCGCAGATGCGGGCTTTGACAGTAAATACGGTGCAAGACCGCTGCGTCGTGCGATCCAGACAAAGATTGAGGATGAGATGGCAACAGAAATCCTTGAAGGTCGGATCAAAGCCGGTGATACCGTACAGGTGAAGGTCAAAGACAAGAAAATCTACTTTGAAGTAAAAGATGCGGAGAAAGCGTAAGAATTTTATTACTTTCTATAGCCAAAAAAACAGAAATAAGTTATAATTAACAAAATTAAAACTATACAACGAAAGATTTCAGGAGGACATAAGATCATGGCAGTGGTACAGGAATTGATCCGCACAGAAGATAATGGGACTATCAGTTTTGGAGATTATGAATTAAATCAGAAATCCAAATTGTCGGATTATCAGTATCAGGGAGATATGTATAAAGTAAAAACATATAAGGAGATCACCAAACTTGAGCGTAATGGAATGTTCGTATATGAGTCTGTTCCGGGAACCAGTGTGTTCCATCTTCAGCAGGATGGAACAGCAATGAGTTTTGAGGTTCAGGGCTTTGAGGATTCTCAGATTACTGTTGAACTTGAAGCTGAGACAGAGTATCAGGTATTTATTGATGATGTAAGTACAGGTACAATGACCACAAACCTGGGCGGCAAGCTTTCTTTCAGTGTTGAACTGGATGCGAACACCAAAGCAGAAGTTAAAATTGTAAAATGCTAAAAAATAAAAAAACGGTTTATTTCTGTCAGGAATGCGGGTATGAATCAGCCAAGTGGATGGGGCAGTGCCCGGCATGCAAGGCATGGAATACTTTTGTGGAGGAAACGGTTTCTTCCAAAAAATCTTCCTCAGGGAGTATTAAAACTACACAAAAGAAAACGGAGCCTGTAGTTCTGAAAGATATCAGTCTTTCTTCAGATGAACGTCAGAGCTGCGGAATCGGTGAACTTGATAGGGTGCTGGGAGGCGGAATCGTCCCCGGCTCCCTTGTTTTGGTAGGTGGAGATCCTGGTATTGGCAAGTCTACATTGTTGTTGCAGGTGTGCAGAAATTTATCTTCACAGGGGATTTCTGTTTTGTATATTTCTGGTGAGGAGTCTCTCAGACAGATCAAGCTCCGGGCAGATCGGCTTGGAACGTTTAATGATAAATTGAAACTGCTCTGTGAGACGAATCTTGAAAATATCCGGGAGATCATTGAGCGGACGAAACCAGATGTAGCTGTTGTGGATTCTATCCAGACGATGTTTCATGAAGATATTTCGTCTGCACCGGGAAGTGTTTCTCAGGTGAGGGAATCTACCAATGTATTGATGCAGATCGCTAAGGGTATGGGAGTGTCCATTTTTATCGTGGGTCATGTGACCAAGGAGGGAAATGTGGCAGGTCCTCGTGTACTGGAACATATGGTAGATACTGTGCTTTACTTTGAGGGAGACAGGCATGCTTCTTACCGGATCCTGCGTGCGGTGAAAAATCGTTTTGGTTCTACCAATGAAATTGGTGTTTTTGAGATGCAGAATTCCGGACTTGAAGAAGTGAAGAATCCTTCCGAGTTCCTTTTGAATGGAAGACCGGAGAATGCTTCGGGATCTGTTGTTGCATGTTCTATGGAGGGGACGAGACCGATTTTGGTGGAGATCCAGGCTCTGGTGTGTCAGAGTAATTTTGGAATTCCGAGAAGAACAGCAGTTGGTACGGATTTTAATCGTGTGAATCTTTTGATGGCGGTTCTGGAGAAGAAGGCGGGAGTTCATCTTGCTGCTTCGGATGCTTATGTGAATATTGCGGGTGGCATGAAGATGACAGAGCCGGCGATCGATCTGGGTATTTGTCTTGCTATTATTTCCAGTGCGAAGGAGATCGTGATCCCGGATTCTGTGATGGCGTTTGGTGAAATTGGTCTGAGTGGCGAGGTTCGTGCAGTGAGTATGGCCGGACAGCGTGTGCAGGAAGCGAAAAAGCTTGGGTTTGAGACGGTGATACTTCCTGAGGTGAACCGGACGGCTACAGAGAGTATTAAAGGAATTAAATTGGTTTATGTGGCTGGGATCCGGGATGCGATTTCTTTTATCAGAGGGTTATGAGTTTCTGGCAGGTTATTTTGAATAGGATCATGTGGTCAGCCGCTGTATGGTTTGTACGGCGGCTGTGTTTGGGTTAATAGATAAAAAAACATAGATGTAAGGGAAAGGCTGGTGTTGGTTATGGGTATTGGTAATATTGGAAATATTGGAAATATGATGAAGGTTATGAATGCATGGAATACATTTAAACAGAATCATCCGAAGTTTCCGGCATTTTGTAGTGCGGTTTCCCGGCGTGGGATTCGTGAGGGGAGCATTCTTGAGGTGACGTATATTAGCCCTGAGGGTGAGAAGCTGACTACGAATATTAAAGTGCAGGCCAGCGATCTTGAGTTGCTGAGAGAACTTTCTGGTGGTAATTGAGTTGAGCAGATAGCGAATGTTGATTATATATTGTATAGGTCTGTTTGACGGGTGTTTTGGTTCCGGTGTCTGGCAGTGTTGGAACTGCCGGGTGCCGTTTTTTTTGTTGGGATGGAGAGGGACGCCAGAGGGAGGTGGCATCGGTCCGGGGAGTGGATGCAGGCGGGGGTGTTTTTGCGGTTTTGTGGGGTGGATGGAGAGGGACGCCAGAGGAAGGTGGCATCGCTCCGGGCAGGGACTCCGTCGGGGGATA
>NZ_JANGAA010000025.1:0-50456 GCF_024461705.1 Blautia sp. DFI.9.10 | reverse complement strand
AATGTAACATAAAGAATCATCTACAAAATGTTCTATCTAAATGGCATTGGGCCGTCTGCCCTTCTCGCGCTCTTCCCCTCCTGGCCACGTCGCTGTTCGGCGTTGTAGTGGGTGTGAATGTTCTGACAGGGTGCGGGATTCGGGGGTGTCGAGAAGGGGAGGCTGTGCCGATCTGTTGGATGGTGGATAATAATAAAAAGGATCTGTAAAAGGCGAGATTTTACAAATAGTTCTGCCTTTTTCAGATCCTTTTTTGTTAGTAATTGTAGGCTCCCTCATAAGCATTGCATCGTTCTTTCCGATGTCCCTGCTCTACACAGGAGCTGCACCGGTCACAAAATTCCTGCTCATAGCAAGTAGAACAGACACATCCCTTACAGGCATCCCGGTCATAAGCCGGCGTGCAGGTAAAAGGAAGAGTATCCTTCGTAGTTTCCGTACTCATAAAGATCACGCTCCTTTTTTCTATATTATAGACCTATCAAAAAAGCGTTTCAATACAAATAATCAGAAAATACAAAAAGATACCTGATAAAAAGTTACTGTTCACTCCGTTTTCAGTAATACGCTTTGTGATGCACAGAATTTATACTGATCGTATAAATTCGCGTGGTATGTCTCGGGCTTTCTGTGACCTTCGCTCACAAAAAACACCTCGCGGGATATTACCAGTGAATAGTAAGGATAAAAATCGGCACAATGCGTCACATCCAACACAGTAGAATCCATCATCCTGCCAATACAGAATCACATCCCAAAACGTCGAACAACGGCGTGGCCAGGAGGGGAAGAGCGCGAGAAGGGGAGACGGCCTTCGCTAACTCCGAGTGCTTCCCCTTCTCGCAACCCTGCCCACGCCAAAGTGTCCCCCTGAAAGGAAAAATCTTCATTTACAGCAGTTTGCAACAGCAGAAAAAAGTGCCAGCTAATAAGGATGCCACAACATCCCTATCCTACCGGGAGGAGCTCCACCGTCCGGATGCTCCGCAAGGAAGCACCAGACCACTTTCTGTTACAGGAAGTCCGATCTCCTGTGACTCTACATTACCCTTCCAGGGCTTCAGCTCTGTAGCAAGCATATAAGTCAGAACAGCCGGTGCAAGACCTGTAGTATAGGAATTTACCAGGAAAAACAGCGGATCATCACTGAGGATCTTCGTACAAAGCTTGATCAGCGGATGGATCGCATCCTCGATCTTCCAGATCTCGCCCTTAGGTCCGCGGCCGTAAGAAGGCGGGTCCATAATGATCGCATCATAATGATTTCCTCTGCGGATCTCACGCTCTACGAACTTCACGCAGTCATCCACAAGCCAGCGGATCGGCGCACCGGAAAGTCCGGAAGCAGCAGCATTCTCTTTTGCCCAGTTCACCATACCCTTGGAAGCGTCCACGTGAGTAACGGAAGCGCCGGCTGCGGCTGCAGCCAGAGTAGCACCGCCGGTATAGGCAAAAAGATTTAAGACCTTGATCGGGCGTCCCGCATTGCGGATCTTTTCACCGAACCAGTCCCAGTTCACAGCCTGCTCCGGGAAAAGTCCTGTATGCTTGAAGCTGAAAGGCTTCAGATTAAAAGTAAGGTCCTTGTAATGAAGCTCCCACTGATGAGGCAGATCAAAGAACTCCCACTCACCGCCGCCACGGCTGCTTCTGTGATAATGTCCGTTCATATGCTTCCAGCCACGGTTTTTGCGGGGAGTATCCCAGATTACCTGCGGGTCCGGACGAACCAGAAGATAATCCCCCCAGCGCTCCAGCTTTTCTCCTTTTGATGTATCAATAACTTCATATTCTTTCCATCCATCTGCAATCCACATGATGATCAATACCTCTTTCATAATAGTAAATTTATAAGATATATATAGCATTTTTATATAGCATTTCCGGAGATTGCTGTACCAGATCCGGATGATCGGGACATGAATCCATAAAAACGCCATAATAATGTTTTTTCCAGTATAGAGGAAAAATGAATGCTGTGCAAGAGAAGTGCAGGATTTTCCACGAAAGATTTGACAACAGCGCTTTTACATACTAAAATGTACGCAGAGATTTTCTGCCGGGGCAGAGGTTTCCCGTTTCCGTGAAACTGTGGCTGTTTTTTGCGGAAGAGATTTTGCAGAGAATTCCTGACAGACAGAAATCGTTAACAGAAGAAACACAGCAACCGCAGATATGAAACTGTGCACAAAAAGAGGAGAAGCAAACTTATGAAAAAATATTGTGAGATGAGCAGGGAAGAGCTACTCGATTTAAAGAAAGAACTTGACCGTGAGTTCGACGAGATCAAAGCCGAAGGTCTGGCACTGGATATGTCCCGTGGTAAACCTGCACCGGATCAGCTTGATCTTTCCATGAAAATGATGGAAGTACTTGCAGGGGATGCAGATCTGAAATGTGAGACCGGTGTGGATTGCCGTAACTATGGAGTCATCGACGGAATCCCGGAAGCCAAGAGACTTCTCGGTGAGATGTCAGAGGTAGAGCCAGAGAACATCATCATCTATGGTAACTCCAGTCTGAACGTAATGTTCGATACCATTGCACGTTCCTATTCCCACGGAGTAATGGGAAATACACCATGGTGCAAGCTTGACAAGGTGAAATTCCTCTGTCCTGTACCAGGATACGACCGTCATTTTCGTATCACAGAATTTTTCGGCATTGAGATGATCAACATTCCGATGTCTCCGGAAGGCCCGGATATGGACATGGTTGAGAAATATGTCAATGAAGATCCGGCAGTAAAAGGAATCTGGTGTGTTCCGAAATATTCCAATCCGCAGGGCTACACCTATTCCGAAGAAACAGTTAAGCGTTTTGCGCATCTGAAGCCGGCTGCACCGGACTTCCGTATTTACTGGGATAACGCTTACAGCATCCATCATCTTTATGATGACAATCAGGATTTCCTTCTTGAGATCCTTGATGAGTGTGCGAAAGCAGGAAATCCGGACATTGTTTATAAATTTACTTCTACCTCCAAGGTAAGCTTCCCTGGTTCCGGTATCGCAGCAGTTGCTGCATCCAAGGCGAACCTGGATGACTTCCGCAAATACATGACTGTACAGACCATCGGACACGACAAACTGAACCAGCTTCGTCACGTTCGTTTCTTCAAAGATATCAACGGATTGCATGAGCATATGAAGAAACACGCAGACATCCTTCGTCCGAAATTCGAGCTTGTTCTCGCAACACTGGATAAAGAGCTTAACGGACTTGGAATCGGTGAGTGGACCAAACCTCACGGCGGATATTTCATTTCCTTTGATTCTATGGAAGGCTGTGCGAAAGCCATCGTTGCCAAAGCAAAAGAAGCAGGCGTTGTTATGACTGGAGCAGGCGCAACCTATCCATATGGAAAGGACCCGAAAGACAGCAATATCCGTATTGCACCAAGCTACCCAAGCGTTGAGGAGCTTGGCAAGGCAGCAGAGGTATTTGTTCTCTGTGTGAAGCTTGTAAGTGTGGAAAAACTTCTGGAGAAATAAATCGATCACATCAGACTGCCCGGTATTTCAGCATGCGTAATACCGGGCAGTCATAACTATTGGAGAGAGCTCATGGATGAGGAAAAAGAAAAAATGAAAACAGGCAAAAAGTTGGTCATTGCACTGATCATGATCCTGCTGATCCTTACAGCAGGGGCTTATGGATATGGTGTACACTATTTTACAGATCATTTTTTGCCGGGATCTCAGGTGAATGGTTTTAACTGCTCCTATAAAACTGCAGATGAAACAGAAAAGCTTCTTGCAAAGGAAGTGCAGGCATATGTTCTTACCGTTGATACAAGAAATAACGGAAAAGAGAGCATTACCGCAAAAGAAGCCGGCCTGGTCTACAAGCCGGATGGCGGAGCCAAAAAGCTGATCAAGAAACAGGCCCGGTACAAATGGTTCCTTGCTTTTAATCAGAAGAAAAAATATACACTGGCAACGGATACTGCTTATGAAGATCAGAACAAGCTGACAGAGGCTGTGAAGAATCTGAAATGCATGCAGAAGGACAATATGGAAAAGCCTGCAGACGCATGCATTAAGGATAATGGCGAAACCTACGAGATCCAGCCGGAAAAAGAAGGAACGACCCTGGATACAAAAAAGGTTCAGAAGGTGATCCGTGCAGCTGTTTCCGCAGGAGACAAAACAGTTAGTCTGGAAAAGAAAAACTGCTACAAAAAACCATCGATATATAAAGACGATGAAGCTCTGAAAAAAGATTGTGACCAGATGAACAAGCTTATCAGCTGCGTGATCACCTATGATTTTTCGGACCGGTCGGAACAGCTTGACCGAAATACCATCAAAGATTGGCTGGTCAGGGACGCAAACGGAGATTATATAGTAAATAAAGATCAGGTTGCAGCTTATGTGAACAGCCTGGGATATAAATATGATACCTTTGGCTGCACGAGGACATTTACCACCTACGATGGCCGCCAGAAAACCATTAAAGGCGGTGATTACGGATGGGCTATCGATCAGACCGCAGAGACTGAATGGCTTTATAATGCCATTCTTGCAGGAACTACAGAAGTGAGACAGCCGGCGTATGCTTACAGCGGACTTTGCAGAGATACCAATGATATCGGAAATACATATGTAGAGATTGACCTGACCAACCAGAGAATGGTATTCTATAAAGACGGACAGCTTCTGGTAGATACACCGGTAGTTACCGGCTGTGTCCGAAAGGGCCATTCCACACCAACAGGATGCTTTGCACTGGATGCCATGCGTTCACCGGCAGTTTTGAAGGGACCTGGATATGCATCACCGGTTACATACTGGATGCCGTTTTCCGGAGGAGTCGGAATCCATGACGCAAGCTGGCGTTCACAGTATGGCGGGCAGTTCTATATCACAAATGGTTCTCATGGCTGTGTAAACACCCCGAAGGATAAGGCGGCAATCATTTATAATAATATTAGTGTAGGAGTACCAATTGTAGTTTATGAATAAGAGATTAAAAGAAATATTAAAAGAATACGAAAAAAGAAAACACAAGATCATCAAGGGAGATGAAAGTATGAATATCGTTGTATTGGCAGGCGGAACCAGTACAGAAAGAGAGATCTCCATCGTAACAGGAACCGGTGTCTGCAAGGCACTTCGTAAAAAAGGTCATAATGCCATTCTTGTAGATATTTTCTGCGGACTGGAGCCGGTGGACTGGGATGAGCCCTTTGGAGATAAAGATTATGAGGTAGATTCTGCGGCAGAGTATATGAGAAGCTTCGATGATGATATCGAAGAGATCAAACGCACAAGAAGAAGCTTTTTCGGACCGAATGTACTGGAATTGTGTCAGGCAGCAGACATTGTATTTATGGGACTTCACGGTTCCAACGGAGAGGATGGAAAGGTTCAGGCAACCTTCGATCTTCTGGGGATCCGTTACACAGGAACCGGATATTTAAGCAGTGCCCTTGCTATGGATAAGGGCCTCACCAAGAAGATCTTTCTCATGGATCAGGTACCGACACCGAAGGGCGTTTCCATGCTGAAAGAAAACCGTACAAGAAACATCCATGATCTTGGTATGGAATTTCCTGTTGTTGTAAAAACATGCTGCGGTGGTTCCAGCGTAGGTGTTTATATTGTAAACAACCAGAAAGAATATGAGGATGCCATTGATGGTGCTTATTCTTATGAAGATGAGGTAGTTGTTGAAGAGTATATCAGGGGTCGTGAGTTTTCCGTTGCAGTTGTAGACGGAAAGGCTTATCCGATCATCGAGATCGCACCGAAGCAGGGCTTTTATGATTACAAGAACAAATATCAGGCAGGCTCCACAGTAGAAACCTGTCCGGCTGAGATCTCACCGGAACTGACTGAGAAGATGCAGCATTATGCGGAAGCTGGCGCAAAGGCTCTCTGCATTGAGGGCTATGCACGTTTTGACTTCATGATGAAAGAAAATGGTGATATGTACTGCCTGGAGGCAAACACACTTCCGGGAATGACACCCACCAGTCTGATCCCTCAGGAAGCAAAGGTCCTGGGAATCGACTATCCGGACCTCTGTGAAGAACTGATCCGCATTTCTTTTAAGAAATACAGCAAATAAAATATCTGACCGTAACTCCTCCTGTTGACAGGAGGAGTTTCTGGCAAAAGAAAGGATTTTATTCATGAAAAATCTTACATTGGAAAATATCACAAAAGTCTGCAATGGTATTTACCACGGCCCGCAGGAAAAACTTCAGGAGGAAGTGACTGCGATCACAACGGACAGCCGTAAGGTGGAAAAAGGAGGCCTTTTTGTACCGGTAGTAGGAGAGCGTGTGGATGCTCACCGTTTTATCCCGCAGGTAATGGAAGCAGGTGCACTCGCGACCTTATCCGAGAGAACTCTTGAAGGGGCGGATCATCCGTATATCCAGGTAGGCTCCTCCCTTCAGGCAGTAAAAGACATTGCGGAGTTTTATCTGGAGCAGCTTGATATTCCGGTTGTGGGAATCACAGGAAGCGTTGGAAAGACCAGCACAAAAGAGGTGATTGCCTCTGTGCTGAAGGAAAAATACCGTACACTGAAAACCCAGGGGAATTTCAACAATGAGCTGGGACTTCCACTGACAGTATTCCGCCTTCGTGATGAAGATGAGATCGCAGTTCTGGAAATGGGAATCAGTGATTTCGGTGAGATGACCCGTCTTGCAAAGATCGCAAAACCGGACACCTGCGTGATCACAAACATCGGAACCTGCCATCTGGAAAACCTTGGGGACAGAGACGGCGTCCTGAAGGCAAAAACAGAGATTTTTCAGTATGTGAAGAGAAATATCGTACTTAACGGTGATGATGATAAGCTTTCCACAGTAAAGGAATACAACGGTATGCAGCCGGTATTTTTCGGAAACGGAGAAAATGCTTCTGTTACCTGTGAAAATGTGGAAAGCCGTGGCCTGAAGGGAATGAGCTGTGACATCTGTCTGAAGGGAAAAATGGCAGAGAACGGAGAGTTCCAGATATTCCATGTAGATATTCCAATACCGGGACGTCATATGGTATCCAATGCACTGGCAGCAGCAGCTGTGGGCAGACTTTACGGACTGAATGCAGAGCAGATCAAAAATGGCATCGAAAGCCTGGAACCGGTCAGCGGAAGATTCAATATGATCGAGACCGATAAATTCATGATCGTAGATGACTGCTACAACGCAAATCCCATGTCCATGAAGGCGTCCCTGGATGTTCTTCAGGACGGACTTGGAAGAAAGGTTGCCATCCTTGGCGATATGGGTGAGCTTGGAACGGATGAAGCTGCACTTCATGAAGGTGTAGGCGTTCATGCAGGTCAGTGCAGGATCGATGCATGCATCTGCGTAGGACCACTTGCAGCCCATATCGCGGAAAAAGCATCTCAGACCAATCCGGACTTGACAGTCATCCGGGAAAAAGATCTGGAAAGCCTTCTTAAGAACCTGAACACATATGTGAAACCTGGAGATACCATCCTCGTAAAGGCTTCTCACTTCATGAAATTTGAAAATGTAGTCAAAGCACTGCAGGAAATGTAAAAAGACCGAAAACAGGGGCAGCATTTGACGAACGAAAATTCTTTCCAGTTAAGTTATATAGAAGTATAATATTCCTAAGGCGATGAGCAGTGCGGCTAAAGAACAAAAGCACGCTCAGGCACTGTGCGGCAGTGAAAAAGGGAGGGCTTATGCTGGAGATGATCATGAAGCTGAACATCCCGCTTTACGTCATGACATCCATGGGATGTATCGGCGGTCTGGGGATGCTGGCAACAAACCTTACCTACCGAAGAATGATCCGAAATACGCAGCGATTACAGAATCTCAAAGAAAAATGGCTGAACCTGTGGAAGTCAAGGGACAGGCTCTGGCATCGGATGAACCGATTTGTATGGTATCCGTCACTGTTTTGTACATTTCTTCTGGGACTGTCTGTTTTTCTCAACAGCAGACTGGGATACAGGGAAGGATTGTCTATGCTTTATCTTTATATAGGGGCGGCAGTGCCGGTAGTACTGCTTCTTCTTCGCCAGGCATTGGACTTTTCTTATAAGGAAGAGCTTGTGATGGCTACTCTTGCAGATTATGTGGAACAGGTCCGTACCTGGGTGGAGGAAGTACCGGTCGCAGAAAAGCCGGATCCTGTTCTGCAGGAAGAAATCGTAGATAAGATCACCAGAAGTATCCGTCAGACGGCTGCTACCGGAAGTCACTTCAGCAAGATGCTTTCTCCGGAGGAGGAAGAGATCATGCGGGAGATCATACGGGAATTTATGAATGCAGAGTAAAAACATATCCCGGTATATTTGAGAAAATACAGAAATGTACACAAAGATATTCCGGAATAAGGGAACCGGATGCAAAAAAACTCTCCGGCAGATACGATTCTCTGTATCCGCCGGAGAGTTTTTTATGTATGCAGTTGTGTAAGATAAGGAATTTATCAGCTATACTGCATCAACCCATGGAGATCGGGCCGCCACGGAGCTTGCCGGCTGTGGTGATCCTCTTGATCGCAACCATGTAAGCTGCCATACGGAGCGTTACGTTTTTCTCCTGGCTGAGAGCATAAACTTCATTAAAGGCAGTAAGCATGATCTTCTGAAATATACCTCCCAGATTGGGGATTTCTGAAAAAAGAGGACGCAGGATAAGCATCCGTGGCTTTCCTGCGTCCTTTTATATGTTACTCAGTCTTCCTCGATCACCTGGATCTCCAGGTAGTCGAATTCAATATGTTCAATGAAATTATCCTGATAAAAGCGGGCCTTATCATGCTTTTTGAAATCCCGCACTGTGGCATCCAGCCAAATAGGATTTCCCAGATCCATCTGATAACAGATTTCCTCAAGTCCGTGAAAGATCTTGTGGGTTCTGGTATCATCGCTGCCATCACAGACAACGGTGTCCTGAAGCATGCGATTGTCTTTCCATATTTTTCCCCATAAACGAAACATAAACAGTACCTCCGTATTGAAACTGCCACAGCCGGCAGAATATGAATATCCGTTCGATATGATCTTCAGTATAGCGGATTTTGCAGGGAAAGTAAAGCACAGGGCAATAACGCTTGTACGCAAAACAATGCACCAGGTGTGTTCACTTTTATTGACTAATGTGTAAAAATCCTCTATAATAAACGAAATTATGAAAAAAAGAATCATTACAGATTGGAGGAACCGAAATGAAACTTTACGATACCGGCGTTTATCTTCAGAACGGACAGGAAATCATTCCCGAGAACCAGGCTGATCTGCCTGTAGCGAAAGAAGAGGCTGCTAAGAATACCATCGCATATTCTATTCTCAAGGCTCATAATAAATCCGATAACATGGAGAAACTTCAGATCAAATTTGATAAACTGACTTCCCATGATATCACATTTGTGGGAATCATCCAGACTGCAAGAGCTTCAGGACTTGAGAAGTTCCCGGTACCATATGTACTGACCAACTGCCATAACTCCCTCTGTGCAGTAGGCGGAACCATCAATGAAGATGACCACATGTTTGGTCTCACCTGTGCCAAAAAGTACGGCGGAGTTTATGTACCGCCTCATCAGGCAGTTATCCATCAGTTTGCAAGAGAAATGCTTGCAGGCGGCGGAAAGATGATCCTCGGCTCCGACAGTCATACAAGATACGGAGCACTTGGAACCATGGCTATGGGAGAGGGCGGACCGGAGCTTGTAAAACAGCTTCTCTGCCAGACATACGATATTAATATGCCAGGAGTAGTTGCTATTTATCTGAAAGGTGCTCCACGTCCGGGTGTAGGACCGCAGGATGTTGCGCTTGCCATCATCGGCGAGGTTTTTGCCAACGGCTATGTGAAGAATAAGGTTATGGAGTTCGTTGGACCAGGCGTTGCCAGCTTAAGCGCAGATTTCCGTATCGGTGTTGATGTTATGACAACAGAAACCACATGTCTTTCCTCCATCTGGCAGACAGATGCGAAGATCGAGGAATTCTATGCGATCCACGGAAGACCGGAGGATTACAAAGAACTGAAACCGGGCAACGTTGCATACTATGACGGCTGTGTAGAGATCGACCTCAGTGAGATCAAACCAATGATCGCAATGCCGTTCCACCCAAGTAACACCTACACCATCGATGAGCTGAAGGCAAACCTTGACGATATCCTTGCAGATGTGGAGAAGAGAGCACAGGTAAGCCTTGACGGAAAGATTCCGTTCACATTGAGAGACAAGGTAGTTGATGGCAAGCTTTATGTTGAGCAGGGAATCATCGCCGGCTGTGCAGGCGGTGGATTCGAGAATATCTGCGCTGCAGCAGATATCCTCAAGGGCAAAAATATCGGCCATGATGCCTTCACCTTAAGTGTATATCCGGCAAGTACTCCAATCTACATGGAACTGGCTAAGAATGGTGTTCTTGCAGAACTGATCGGAACAGGCGCAGTTGTGAAAACTGCATTCTGCGGACCGTGCTTCGGCGCCGGAGATACACCTGCAAACAATGCATTCAGTATCCGTCATACAACCAGAAACTTCCCGAACCGTGAAGGCTCCAAGATCCAGAACGGTCAGATCTCTTCGGTTGCACTTATGGATGCACGTTCCATTGCAGCTACAGCAGCAAACAAGGGATTCCTTACCTCAGCAGAGGAGTTTGACGGAAGCTATTCCGAGCATAAATACTACTTCGATAAGTCTATCTACGAGAACCGTGTATTTGACAGCAAGGGCGTGGCAGATCCAAGCGTAGAGATCCAGTTTGGACCGAATATCAAAGACTGGCCGGAGATGGCTGCACTTGCAGACAACCTGATCCTGAAGGTTGTTTCCGAGATCCACGATCCGGTTACTACCACTGACGAGCTGATCCCGTCTGGCGAGACATCTTCCTACCGTTCCAATCCGCTTGGACTTGCAGAGTTCACACTGTCCAGAAAGGATCCGGCTTATGTTGGCCGTGCAAAAGAGATCCAGGCAGCACAGAAGGCGATCCAGGCAGGTAACTGCCCGGCAGAGGCTGTTCCGGAACTGAAACCGGTTATGGAAACCATCCATAAATCCTACCCGGATGTTGACAAGACAAACCTTGGTGTAGGAAGCACCATCTTTGCAGTGAAACCGGGCGATGGCTCTGCCAGAGAGCAGGCTGCATCCTGCCAGAAGGTACTTGGCGGCTGGGCAAACATTGCCAATGAGTATGCAACCAAGAGATATCGTTCCAATCTGATCAACTGGGGTATGCTTCCATTCCTGATCCCGTCCGGAGATCTTCCGTTCAAGAACGGTGATTACCTGTTCTTCCCGGGAATCCGTAAGGCAGTTGAGGAAAAGGCAGACGTGATCAAGGGATATACTGTTGAAGGTGATTCTTTGAAGGAGTTCGATGTAACTCTGGGTGAGCTGACAGATGATGAGAGAGAGATCATCCTTAAGGGTTGTCTGATCAATTATAATCGTAAATAGATGCAGGGATTGAACACATATAGAGCGTGAAGGTGATGGAAGTGTGTTCATGAATATGCTGCAGAGCGGAATATAGTAATTTAAGAATTTCCGTGTTGTTTTGCAGACTGGTGACCGTTTTGATCGAGGTCGCCGGTCTGCTTTTTTACTTTTAGAGGTGTGGTTGTGGGGAGTTTTTAGGGTTGTGGATACTTATGACGATGCGGACGCGTGAGGTGTCCTGTGGGGAGCAGAGGCTGTCGTTTCGCCTGGTCATACTAAGCGTCTGAGGCAACCTGTGAAAAGTCCGGCCCATAACTCGCCATGTACGCTGATGCGTACCTGGCTCAGACAGATGGGCCTTATTCTGCGGCCTGTATCCGCAGAATACCTTTCCACAGGTCACCTCAGCCGCCAAGTATGACCAAAGGCTCACTCCGAAGCCCCTGCTCCCCACAGGACACCTCACGCTGACATTCCCAGAGACAAACCCCAGCCCCGGTAAAAATATCAAGAAAAGCTCAATAAATGATGACCGTCTCAACACTCTTCGTTATTTAATTTTTCTTCTTCTTCGTTCTTTCGAATAAAGTTTATCTCAATCCCCTGCAAACATTGTAAAGTACAAACATTGCAATGTTTGCAGTGCCAATACAGTCACACAGAAACTTTTCTAACTAATTTTCCATGTTCGAAAGTCAGGGCGGGAAGGACGGGCGGGGCGGGTGACTCTGCAGGAGTCGTAGTACTTCTTAGGCCGCGGGGAGGCTGCGTTGCTGGAAAAATCCCAGCTGTTTGAGCGTAAGCGAGTTCTGGGATTTTTTCAGCGGTTTTAGCAGAATCCCTGCAGCCTTAGAAGCACTAGACCTCCGAAGCCTCACCCGCCCCGCCCGTCCTTCACGGCCGTCCGTTCGCGACATACCCTACCTTCACAACTTCACAATAGTACAAATTAACAGAAAATAATAAAAAACACAAACAAATTATAAAATATAAACACCTAATAAAACAAATAAATAAAAATAATAGCATAAAAACACAAAAATGTATTGACAAATACCCGCAACGATGTTATTATAAGACCATCAAAAACAACAAGAGAAAAACAAAAAAGAAAATCATTCAATTCATAGCATAGATGCACATGAAGGATGAAGAAAGGAAAAGGTGATTCCAGTGGGAACATAAACAAACACCATCATCAATATGAGAGTGACAGGAACCGGATTTCCTGCAAGAAAGACCTGATACAGATCACATATGATACACCTTAAGAAAACAGAAGTTTCTTTTATGAAATATAAATAAGATCCTCTTAAATCTTACTTATATTTTAAGAAATCAGAAACAAAAGGAAATCAGTATTTCAGGTAATATAGAATCGGTAACTCATATTGAACAACTGTCACACACCTGATACAAAGATTTCAGGAAATATGTAAAGAAATATTTCCCGAAAGAGTAAAACCCTCAACTCACCGGTTCGTTGGAAAGAAGAGATTCCAAGAACAAACGTGAAGATGAGAACGATACTTTGAAATGCATATCAGAACCATTAGGATATGGATTGAAGCTTTGCATCAGAAGAATATCTGAGAGGATATTAAAAACAGAAGAATCGGGCAGGAACTTTTTTCCAGGATACTTTAAAGAACTGCAGAGGAGAAAATCCCAATAGGTCGATTTGAATCAGCAGATCGCAAAGTACAGAGATAACAAATGGTTTTGAATTTAAGAAGTTAAGTCCAGAATTGTTTAGTGAACAGGAAAAAGTATAACCACCGAAATTCTTCAGATAAACAGAAAATCAAACATCGTAAAAAATGATTTCTGATCTATAAAACTTTCTAAATAATCGAAGAGATATACTTACATATATCAGTCGTTTATGAGCAGGAAATAAAAAAGAAGAGAGAATCTGAAAAAGAAAAATTTCAAAATTGAATAAAGAGAATCGAAATTATTTTATAAAGTATATAAAATCAAAGATTTCGATTGATAAGTATAATAAGTATAACAAGAAAACTTTATTCGAAAGAACGAAGAGGAAGAAAAATTGAATAACGAAGAGTGTTGAGACGGTCATCATTTTTGGAAACTGTAAAAGTAAAAAAAGTGATGACCGTCTCGTTGTGTATATAAGATTGCATATATTAAGTATATAACCGTTCCGAAAAGTCCTGGATAAAATAATATGATCCGAGCAGAGAGCAAAATTTTCGATCAGAGATTTTTCCGAACAGTTATATTTATCAGTTGCCATCAAAAACATCATCAGTTATACTTCTGTGAGAAAGGAAGTAAGATGAGAAAATATGTGGAATTATCAGATTGAAGAAAATATTTTATATGAAGACAAAGAGATCCTTGTGTGCAGAAAAACAGCAGGAATGCCGGTGCAGGCAGCAAAAATAGGAACAATGGATATGGAAAGTGCCCTGAAAAATTATCTGGCACAAAAAACACCGGGAAAGATCCCATATCTGGGAGTAGTACATCGCCTTGATCAGCCGGTAGAAGGCATTCTTGTATTTGCGAAAACATCCGAAGCAGCAGGAAATTTGAGTAAACAGATGATGGCAGGAGGCGCCGGAAAATATTACCTGGCAGTAACAGAGGGAAAAGCAAAGAGCTCAGAAGGGACTCTTACAGACTATCTGAAAAAAAATGGAAAAGCCAACATGTCTCAGGTGGTGTCTGCCAATACACCGGGAGCAAAAAAAGCGATCCTTCACTATAAAGTTCTGGATCAGCAGGAGATAAACGGAAAATCCCGGACACTTCTTAAGATCAGGCTGGAAACAGGTCGGCATCATCAGATTCGTGTGCAGCTTTCTCATGAGGGACTGCCCCTTCTCGGAGACCGGAAATATAATCCTTCGGGAGAAAAAGGTACATCACTGGGACTTTGTTCCAGTTGTCTGGAATTCAAACACCCCAGAACAGGAAAAATGATGAAGTTTGAAACAGAGCCACAAGGAAGCGCGTTTCTGGATTTTGTAAAAAAAGTGTAAAAACTCTGGACGGAAATACGAAAAAGTGTATAATGTAAAAAGCAAGTAACCAAATGTAAGATTTTTGTAAAGTATAAGTTACTGTGGATGGACAAGGCAGACGATAAAGAACATAGAGAACAGTAACCAGCGAGGAAGAGGAGATTACAATGAAAAGAGCTGCAGTAGCGTCAGCAGCCTTGTTGGCTGTGGCAACCCTGCTGACAGGCTGTCAGAAAGAAGAAGTAGAAAAGCTTGTTGCACCGATTGTAGCAGATGTCCAGGAAACCCCTGAAGCAACCGAAGTGGAAGAAGAAAAAAGCCCGCTGATCCCTGAGATCGATGACACTCTTTCTATTGAAGAAGGTGCCAGAATAGCTGTTGTCAGCAAAAGCAAAAAAGGCGAGTTCTGGAATAAAGTAAAAGAAGGAATGGAAGCTGCTGTCAAGGACGTAAATGAAGCGTATGGTTTCAAAAAAGACAAGCAGATCACGATGACCTTTGAGGGTCCGGATGATGAAGAGGACGTAGAAAGTCAGATCAATACTCTTGATGCAGTGATCGCTGAGAATCCAGCTGTAGTGTGTCTTTCTGCCGGAGATATGGATTCCTGTCAGGCACAGCTGGAAGCAGCGAAAGAGAACGGAATTCCGGTGGTCGCATTTGATTCCAATGTCAGTGATACAAAGCTGGTCAGAGCTTTCCGTGGAACAGACAATACACAGATCGGCAAATATGCAGCATATAAGCTTGGCAGCGCCATTGGAAAAATGGGAAATGTGGCTGTTTTTTCCGCACAGGAGAAAACACAGAGCGCTCAGGAACGTGTAAAGGGATTTCTGGATAATATTGCAAATTATACGGATATTAAAGTGGTGGAAACCGTATATTCTGACCAGGTTGATGATATGAAGGAAGCCATGAAGGAAGTTCTGGATAAATATCCGGCACTGGATGGTGTTTTCTGTACCAATGCCGAGGTTTCTGAAATGTTTCTGGAGGTAAATAAGGACGCAGGAGAAAATAAAGTTGCTATGGTAGGCGTAGATGCAACCAGCAAACAGCAGGAAGCGATCCAGAAAGGGGAAGAACTGGGAGTGCTTTCACAGAATCCTTATGCGATGGGATATCAGACCATGTGGGCGGCTATTCAGTCTACTGCACCGAAGAAGGAAACAAAGATTGATAAGAAGGTTTTACTTGATCCGATATGGATCGATGCTGAGAATATCAAAAGCGAAGACATTGCAAATTACCTGTACAATTAACAAATAGAACAGATAGCCACTGTAGGTCGGGTGAATAGGTTAGTCCGCATTCACCGTCTGTTCATAATTGAAAGCCATCAGTCCGATGAAGATGTAAAAAACATTTTCATCGGACTGATGGCTTTTTTTGAATAAAAATAAAAAATATGAATAGAATAAACAAATAAAAAGTGTGCGAAAAAATGGCAAAAATATAACGAATTTGACGATTTTTTGACACAAAACAAATATATTTCTCGTTAAATTGCATAATAAACATTGTTTTAACAAAACAATTGTGGTACAATTTGGATATGCAGAGAGGCGGTGATCAGATGATCCAGGAAACGATCAAGGCAGTGAAAGAGGCGGAGGCAAAAGCACAGCAGAAGATAAAGGATGCATCCGTCCGTGCACAGAGTATCATCAGCGAAGCTGAGAAAGAGGCAGAGAATATTATCAGAAAGGCGGAAACAGCCGCCGGCGAACAGGCGGCATCTGATATGAAAGCAGCCGAAGAACGTGCACACAGTACAGAGAACACTGTCGTTGGACAGGCGGAGGAAGAGCTTGCAGCTTTGAAAAAGAAAGCGGAGTCGAAGCACGAGCAGGCGATCCAGACAGTAATGGACAGTTTGTTCTGAGAGGGGGAGTGCGAAAATGGCAGTATTGCAGATGCAGCGAATCAGTATCTGCGCAATGAAAAAGAACCGTAAGGCCATATTGGAAGAACTGCAGTCACTTGGAGTATTGGAGATCGATGCAGCGGAATTGGATTCGGAGCTTAAGACGATGGATACTATGAATGCCCGGCTGATCTTTGAGAAGAACGCATCCCTTTGTGATCAGGCAATCGAAATACTGGATGAATTTTCGAAGGAAAAGCAATCCATGCTGGCATCCCTGGCAGGGAAACCGCTGATCGGAAGGAAGCAGGAGGAAGAAGCTATCCGGGATCAGGAAGAGATCCTGAGAACAGCCAGAGAAATCCAGGGATACCGGAAGAAGCTTACAGAGAACAGTGCGGCGGCAGTTAAGCTCGAGCAGCAGGAAGCAGCTCTTGCTCCATGGCTGAAGCTGGATATTCCGATGAACTTCAGTGGTACAGCGAAAGCAGCGGTACTTGTGGGAAGTATTGACGGAAATATAACTCTGGATCAGGTATACAGTCAGCTGGCAGCGGATGCACCACAGCTTGAAGCCTTTGACATCCGGGAAATCTCAAATGATGCCGGTAAGCTGAGCCTGGTGGTTGTCTGCCTGAAAGCACAGGCACAGGAACTGGAAGAAGCGCTTCGGATGCAGGGGTTTGCAAGACCGGCACAGCTGGTATCAGAGGTTCCGGCACAGGAGCTGGAGAACCTTAAAAATGAAGTGGTACGCATTCAGGAAGAGTCCGAACAGATTCGGGAACAGATACGCGCTCTTCACGACAGGAAGAGCTCTCTTCAGATTTTGTCCGATTATTTCCGGATCCGTGCACAGAAATATGAGGTATTAGGACAGCTCCGCCAGTCGGAGAGCACTTTTTTTGTGACAGGATATCTTCCGAAGAAACAGGTTTCTGCAATGGAGAAACGGCTTACGGAGAAGTACGATATTGTTTTTGAAGCAGAAGATGCTGAGGGAGAAAATGTTCCGGTTGCCCTTCAGAACGGTAAATTCGGAGCAGCAGGAGAGGGAGTTCTGGCAGCATTTGGTCTTCCCGGAAAGGGAGAGATCGATCCTTCCATGATCATGACAGCCTGCTATGTATTTCTTTTCGGACTGATGCTGTCAGACGCAGCATATGGACTGATCGTCTTTGCAGTCTGTCTGGGAGTACTTCTGAAGTTCCCCAGGATGGAGAGCGGAATGCAGAAATCCATCCGGCTTTTTATGTACTGTGGATTGTCCACTTTGTTCTGGGGCGTGATGTTTGGCGGATATTTCGGAGATTTTATCGATGTATTTTCGAAGGTATATCTGCACAGGCCGGTCACGGTGAAGCCGGTATGGTTTGCACCGTTAAATGAGCCAATGAGACTTCTGGTGTTCTCCATGCTGTTTGGTCTGATCCATATGTTTCTGGGAATGGGTCTTAAGGGCTACATGCTGTTACGTGACAGAAAATATCTCGACTTTTTCTGTGACGTAGTACTCTGGTTCCTGCTTCTTATGGGACTGATCCTGATCTTTATCCCAAGCAGCATGTTCCGTTCTATTTCTCAGATGGATCTGAACCTTTCACCGGCAGTGATACAGGTCGGAAAATGGATGGCGATCATCGGTGCGGTGGGAATTCTCTTCATGTCAGGAAGAGATAAGAAGAATCCGTTCCTGAGGCTGGCGCTTGGAGCCTATGATCTTTACAATATCACGGGATGGGTCAGTGATATCCTTTCCTATTCCAGACTTCTGGCCCTGGGACTTGCCACCGGAGTTATCGCATCGGTTATGAACCAGATGGGAAGTATGCTGGGAGACAGTATTCTGGGATGGATCGTATTTATTCTTGTATTTGTGATTGGTCATATCTTTAACCTTCTGATCAATCTTCTGGGTGCATACGTGCACACCTGCCGATTACAGTACGTAGAGTTTTTCGGCAAATTCTTTGAGGGCGGAGGAAAAGAGTTCCACCCATTCCGCGAAAATACAAAATATGTAGATATTAAGGAGGATTAATATTATGAGTGGTATCGTTTGGGCATTATTGGGAGCAGCAATTTCCGTAGCTCTTGCAGGTATAGGTTCCGCCATCGGTGTTGGTACAGCCGGCCGTGCAGCAGCAGGCGTTGTAACAGAAGACCCGGACAAATTTGCCAAGGTTCTGCTTCTTCAGCTTCTTCCCGGTACGCAGGGTATTTACGGACTGCTGGTAGCATTCCTTGCACTTTCCAAGGTTGGTATCCTGGGCGGCGGTGTTGCTGATATTTCCCTGGAAACCGGTCTTATGATCTTTGTGGCTTGTCTTCCGATTGCTATCGCAGGTCTTCTTTCTGCGATCCATCAGGGAAAAACTTCCGTAGCTTCCATCGGTATCGTAGCCAAGAAACCGGAGCAGTTCGGTAAAGCCATGCTTTTCCCTGCAATGGTTGAGACATATGCGATTCTGGCTCTTCTGATCTCCATTCTTGCAGTCAGCGGAATTCAGGTTTGATTCATCAGGAGGGGCAGAGCATGACAGGATTAGAGAAGATGGTAAGCCAGATTCTTGAAGAGGCCGATGCTTCTGCAGCCGTTACGATCAGTGATGCGGAGAAAAAAGCCGCAGAGATCCTCAGGGAAGCCGGAGAAAAGGCAGATAAGATCCGGCAGCAGAGAGAAGAACAGTCCAGGGCAAAGGTGAAAAGCTATGAAGAGCGGACAGCTTCCGCTGCAGATATGAAGAAGCGTACCGCAGTTCTTGCAGCCAAGCAGGAGCTGATCGGAAATGTGATCGCAGATGCCTGTGACCGTGTGAAGAATCTGGATGAAGAAAAATATTTTGGGATCCTTAAGAATATGGCTGAGAAATATCTTCTTCCAAGAGAAGGAGAGATCTGTTTTTCAAAAAAGGATCTGGAACGTATGCCGGCAGGTTTCCGTGAGGAAATAAAGAGCCTGGCACAGAAAAAGGGTGGTGTGCTGGAAATTTCCGGTGAAACCCGAAACATAGACGGAGGTTTTATCCTGATATACGGCGGCATTGAGGAAAACTGTTCCATTGATGCCATGTTCGCAGAGAAGCGGGATGAGCTTCTGGATCAGGTAAGAAAGATTTTGTTTGCGTAAAACACCATCGCAAAAAGGAGGGCGTGAATGATGTTTGGTGAAGATTATGCCTATGCGGTGGCGCGGATACGTGTTCTGGAGACCGGACTTCTGAATCAGGCAGCGATCGAGCAGCTTCTGGCATGTCAGGATGAGCAGCAGTGCCTTCAGATCCTTACAGAGAAGGGCTGGGGAAACGGTGATCCTGCAGCCGGTGCGGATGCCATTCTTTCCCGGGAGAGAGAAAAGATCTGGGAGATCATGGATTCGCTGGTAGCGGACCGATCTGTGTTTTCTGTTCTTTCTTATCAGGATCTTTTCCATAATCTGAAAGCGGCTGTGAAGGCAAGCATCCTGCAAGGGGCAGCGCCGAATATTTTTTTCAGTGACTGTTCCATTGACGGAGAGGATATGGTGAAATTCCTGAAGGATAAGGAATATGATCGTTTTCCTGAGGATATGCGGGAAGCGGCAAGAGAAGCCTATGAGACCTTTTTGCACACAAGCGACGGACAGCTTGCGGATATTATCGTAGACAGGGCAGCACTGGATGCCATAAAAAAAGCCGGAGAACGGTCAAAAGAGGAGATCGTCCGGCAGTATGCGGAATCCACGGTAGCGGTAGCAGATATCCGGATCGCAGTCCGTGCCTGCAAAACAGGAAAAAGTTCGGACTTTATGAAAAAAGCCATGGCAGAATGTGACACACTGGATAAGGAAAGACTGATCCACGCGGCAGTAAGCGGAATGGATCAGATCATGGGTTATCTGGCAGAAACGAAATATGGGGACGGAGCTCTGGCACTGGCGGAATCAGCTTCCGCTTTTGAGAGATGGTGTGATAACCAGATCATGGAGACCATCCGCCCTCAGCTGTATAATTCATTTTCACTGGGACCGCTGGTAGCCTATGTGCTTGCCCGTGAAAATGAGATCAAGACGGTGCGGATCATTCTCACCGGAAAGCGCAGCGGCCTTCCGGAAGAGTTTATCCGGGAAAGGGCAAGGGAAATGTATGTATAAGATCGCAGTTTTAGGTGATTATAACAGCATTTACGGGTTTGCGGCTCTTGGCCTTGATACTTTTCCGGTGGAGGATCCCGCAGAAGGTAAAGAGAAGCTTAACCGTCTGGCGGCCGGTGAATATGCGGTTATTTATATTACGGAACAGCTGGCGGCCCAGCTTTCCGCAGAGATCAGTAAATACAGTGAGGAGCTGATGCCTGCGATCATTCAGATTCCCGGAATTTCCGGAAATACAGGTGCAGGTATCGAAAATGTAAAGAAGTCCGTGGAGACGGCAGTTGGCTCCGATATTCTTTTCAGTAATGAGTGACAAGAAAGCAGGTGATTGGTTCAGATGAGCAGAGGAACCATTAAGAAGGTGGCAGGACCGCTGGTAATTGCCAAGGGTATGCGGGATGCAAATATGTATGACGTGGTTCGTGTAAGCAGCCAGCGTCTGATCGGTGAGATCATTGAGATGCATGAAGATGAGGCTTCCATACAGGTATATGAGGAGACCTCAGGACTTCGTCCGGGAGAACCGGTAGAGTCCATGGAGGTGCCCCTTTCCGTGGAGCTTGGTCCTGGCCTTATTACAAGCATTTACGATGGAATCCAGCGTCCGCTGGATGACATCATGAAGGTAGCAGGCAGCAACAACCTGAAACGAGGCGTTGAGGTTCCTGCTTTGAAGCGGGACAAAAAATGGAATTTCATTCCGGTTGCGAAGGTGGGAGATCGGCTGGAGGGCGGCGATGTTCTTGGAACCGTTCAGGAGACTATCGTTGTTACACAGAAGATCATGGTACCTCCCAATATGAAAGGTACTCTGAAGGAAATTAAATCCGGCGAGTTTACCGTGGATGAGACCGTTGCAGTTCTTTCCACAGCAGACGGCGATAAAGAGTTGACCCTGATGCAGCACTGGCCGGTACGACGTGGCCGTCCATATAAGAAGAAACTTCCGCCAGCCAAACCTCTGGTAACAGGACAGCGTGTTATTGATACCATGTTCCCTATTGCCAAGGGTGGTGTGGCAGCAGTTCCCGGCCCGTTCGGAAGCGGTAAGACGGTTATCCAGCATCAGCTTGCAAAATGGGCTGAGGCAGATATCGTGGTTTATATCGGCTGCGGTGAGCGTGGAAATGAGATGACAGATGTTCTGAACGAGTTCCCGGAGCTGAAGGATCCGAAAACAGGACAATCCCTGATGGAGCGTACGGTTCTGATCGCCAATACCTCAGATATGCCGGTTGCAGCTCGTGAGGCGTCGATCTATACAGGTATTACAATTGCGGAGTATTTCCGTGATATGGGATATTCCGTAGCATTGATGGCAGATTCTACTTCCAGATGGGCTGAGGCTCTCCGTGAGATGTCCGGACGACTGGAGGAGATGCCAGGCGAGGAAGGTTATCCGGCATATCTTGGTTCCCGTCTTGCACAGTTCTATGAGCGTGCCGGACATGTGATCTGCAGTGGAAAAGACGGAAGAGAGGGTGCCCTGACAGCAATCGGCGCCGTATCTCCTCCAGGTGGTGATATCTCCGAGCCGGTTTCCCAGGCGACACTTCGAATCGTAAAGGTATTCTGGGGACTGGACGCAAACCTTGCATACAAACGTCATTTCCCGGCGATCAACTGGCTGACCAGCTATTCTCTGTATCTGGACAGCGTTGGTGGGTGGTTTGACGAAAATGTAGCGAATGACTGGATGAAGCTCCGTCAGAGAATGATGACCCTTCTTCAGGAAGAGGCAGAGCTGGAAGAAATCGTAAAGATGGTAGGTATGGATGCGCTTTCACCGGGTGACCGCCTGAAAATGGAAGCAGCCCGTTCCATCCGAGAGGATTTCCTCCACCAGAACTCTTTCCACGAGATCGATACCTACACATCTCTGGAAAAACAGCACAATATGATGCGTCTGGTACTTGCATTTTATGATGCGGGTCTGGATGTGCTGAAACAGGGCGCAGATATCAATGATATCGTAAAGCTTCCGGTACGTGAGCAGATCGGCCGTTATAAATATACAAAAGAAGATCAGCTGGCAGCAGAATATGAGAAGGTAACCCGCCAGCTGGCAGCAGAGACTGCAGAACTTCTGGGAAAGGAGGGCCTGTAAAATGCCAAAAGAATATAGGACCATACAGGAAGTTGCCGGCCCTTTGATGCTGGTACGGGGCGTTGAAGATGTAGCATTTGACGAGCTTGGTGAGATCGAGCTTGCCGATGGCGAAACAAGAAGATGCCGTGTTCTGGAGATCGACGGAAGCAATGCTCTGGTGCAGCTGTTTGAGAGCTCTACAGGTATCAATCTTTCCAACAGCAAGGTACGTTTCCTGGGACGGAGCATGGAGCTTGGTGTATCCGGCGATATGCTGGGTCGTGTTTTTGACGGACTGGGACGTCCCATTGATGACGGCCCGGAGATCCTTCCGGAGGAAAGAAGAGATATCAACGGACTTCCCATGAATCCGGCGGCCAGAAGCTATCCGGAGGAGTTTATCCAGACGGGTGTATCTGCGATTGACGGACTGAATACTCTGGTACGCGGACAGAAGCTTCCGATCTTCTCCGCATCCGGTCTTCCCCATGCACAGCTTGCGGCACAGATTGCAAGACAGGCGAAGGTTCGCGGAAAAGATGAGCAGTTTGCCGTTGTATTTGCAGCCATGGGTATCACTTTCGAGGAGTCAAACTTCTTCGTAGAGAGCTTTAAGGAAACCGGAGCTATAGATCGTACTGTTCTGTTTGTGAACCTGGCAAATGACCCGGCTGTTGAGCGTATCGCTACTCCGCGAATGGCACTGACAGCGGCTGAATATCTTGCCTTTGAAAAAGACATGCACGTATTGGTAATCCTTACGGATATCACAAACTATGCGGATGCTCTCCGTGAGGTTTCCGCGGCTCGTAAGGAGGTTCCGGGACGTCGTGGATATCCCGGATATATGTACACAGATCTTGCTTCTCTTTATGAGCGTGCAGGCCGTCAGAAAGGAAAATCAGGAAGTATCACCATGGTTCCGATCCTGACTATGCCTGAGGATGATAAGACCCATCCAATCCCGGACCTTACCGGTTACATCACAGAGGGACAGATCATCCTGAGCCGTGAGCTTTACCGTAAGGGAATCACACCGCCCATCGATGTTCTTCCGTCTCTGTCACGACTGAAGGATAAGGGTATCGGTGAAGGCAAGACAAGAGCAGACCATGCCAACACCATGAATCAGCTGTTTGCCGCATATGCCCGTGGTAAAGAGGCCAAAGAGCTGATGACCATTCTTGGTGAGGCAGCTCTCTCCGATATTGACCTGATCTATGCAAAATTTGCGGATGCTTTCGAGAAGGAATATGTTTCCCAGGGCTATCAGGCTAACCGTGATATTGAGGAAACACTGGCCATCGGCTGGAAGCTGCTTTCCATTCTTCCGAGAAGCGAGCTGAAACGTATCGATGACAAATTCCTTGATCAGTATTACGGAAAAGTATAAAGGGGGGGATGATTTGTGGCATCAACACAGGTGAATCCTACCCGTATGGAGCTTACGAAGCAGAAAAAGAAGCTGGTGACTGCAGTACGTGGCCATAAGCTTCTGAAGGATAAGCGGGACGAGCTGATGAGACAGTTCCTGGATCTGGTGCGCGAGAACATGGAACTGCGTAAAAAAGTAGAAGCTGGTATCCGAAGCGCCAACACGAATTTTGTCATTGCAAAAGCCGGAATGTCGGAGGAGACTCTGAACACCGCCCTGATGGCTCCCAAGCAGGAAGTCTATCTGGAAACCGGCAAAAAGAATGTCATGAGTGTGGATATTCCTGTTTTTGAATACAAAACAAGAACACCGGACGCCAACGATATTTATTCCTATGGTTTTGCTTTTACCTCCAGTGATCTGGACGGAGCGGTAAAATCCCTGGCGGATATCCTTCCGGACATGCTCCGCCTGGCAGAAGTGGAAAAAGCCTGTCAGCTGATGGCTTCTGAGATCGAAAAAACAAGGCGCCGTGTAAACGCCCTGGAGCATGTTATCATACCGGAAGCACAGGCAAACATCAAATACATCACCATGAAGCTGGATGAGAACGAGAGAAGTACCCAGATCCGACTGATGAAGGTGAAAGATATGATGCTGGAGGAGGCACATCATTATAAGGAGCGGGAGGCAGAGTGCGGAGCGTAAAGCGCAGCCATCCTGAAAGAAAAAGAAAAGTTTATATAGAAAGTTTTAAGTAACGGAAAGGAGATGTCCCTGTACTGTGTGAAATTTCGGCAGTGCAGGGGCGTTTTATTTATAAAATATTTAGCTTTTGTTATCAGAAAATCAAGAAAAATACAGTATAATAGATAATAAGTAAATCAGACAGCTGCAGATGCAGAAATATAAAAGAAAGCTGCTCTGTCTGCTGAAAAATAAAGAAAGAGGAGAAAGCTGATCTGACCAGGTAAACTGCCGGGCAGCTGCATGGCTATGAACAGCTGGCAAAGCAGATTGCGGTAGCGTCTGATCAGTAAGAGGTATATGAATATTTTACAGTCAATACAACAGCTGGACGGAGAAATCCTTCTCCTGATCCAGCGATATTTAAGAACGGATATGCTGACACCATTTATGAAATCTGTTACATTTCTGGGAAACGGAGGATGGTTCTGGATCCTCTGTGCAGTTGTTCTTCTGGCTGTTCCAAAGACAAGAAAAACAGGCTATGCGGCAGCCTTATCCCTGATCTTCGGGGCGATCGTTACCAACCTGCTTCTCAAAAATATAGTGGCAAGACCAAGGCCTTTTGCGGAAATCGAAGCTCTCATCCCTATGATCACCAAACCGAAGGATTTCTCTTTTCCGTCAGGTCACACCACAGCATCCTTTGCCGTTGCTCTGGTAATGCTCCGTATGCTTCCGAAGAAATTCGGAATCCCGGCAGTAATTCTGGCAGCACTGGTGGCATTTTCCAGACTGTATCTTGGTGTCCATTATCCGACAGATGTTCTGACCGGATTCGTGATCGCGCTGGTGGGAAGCATGTTGTCAGTATGGATCGTGCGAACGAAACCGGAAGACAAACAGGTACACTAGCATTGTCCATAGGAAATATGAAGCACTTTACCTGGACAAAGTATTGACACGCTGAAGCAGGACGGGGTAAAATTGTAGACAGTACAACAGATTCTGACTATGGTAGAAATAATGATATGAAACCCTGTAAAATCGGATAAAAGGAGAGAGCACAAAATGATATCAGAAAAAATGAAACCCTACGTAAAAAATAATTCCGCCATCCGTATGATGTTTGAGGAAGGAAACCGCCTCCGTGCGAAATATGGCGCAGACAAGGTTTTTGATTTCAGTCTCGGAAATCCAAGTGTACCGGCACCGGACAGCGTCCGCGAAGCAATTATCGAGCTTGTAAACACTACGGATCCGACAGTTCTTCACGGATATATGAGCAACGCAGGCTTTGAGGATGTACGCCAGACCATCGCAGAATCCCTCAACAGACGTTTCGATACGAAATTTTCCGCAAAGAATCTGATCATGACCGTCGGCGCTGCAAGCGGACTGAATGTGATCCTGAAAACAATCCTGAATCCCGGAGAAGAGGTGATCGTTTTTGCACCCTATTTTCTGGAATACGGTGCATATGTCCGCAATTATGATGGTGTCCTTGTGGAAATCTCTCCGGATACCACAACCTTCCAGCCAAATCTCGCTGAGTTTGAACAGAAGATCACACCGAAGACAAGAGCAGTTATCGTAAATACCCCGCACAATCCTACCGGAGTTGTATATTCAGAAGAAACGATCAAGAAACTTTCCGCAATCCTGGAAGCAAAACAGAAAGAGTTCGGAACCGTGATCTACCTGATCTCCGATGAGCCATACCGTGAGCTGGCTTATGATGGCGTGGAGGTCCCATACCTGACGAAATATTATAACAATACTGTTGTAGGCTATTCCTACAGCAAATCTCTTTCCCTTCCGGGTGAACGTATCGGATATCTGGTGATCCCTGATGAGGCAGACGGAAGCGAAGAGCTGATCTCTGCAGCAACCATTGCAAACCGTACACTTGGCTGTGTAAATGCACCGTCCCTGATCCAGAAGGTAGTTGCAAAATGTGTAGACGCCAAGACTGATCTTGCAGCTTATGATAAAAATCGGCAGGCACTTTATAATGGCCTGAAAGAATGCGGATTTGAGTGCATCAAACCACAGGGTGCCTTCTATCTCTTTGTAAAATCTCCGGTTGAAGACGAAAAAGCCTTCTGTGAAGCCGGTAAGAAATATAACATCCTTATGGTACCGGGAAGCTCCTTCGCATGCCCCGGTTATGTGAGACTTGCATATTGTGTATCCTATGAGACAATTGTGAATTCTCTTCCTGAATTTAAAAAACTTGCAGCAGAGTATGGCTTGAAATAAACGGTCATTACAAAGCAGTTGAATAAAAGATCCCCGGTACAGTCTGTTCATGCAGCCCTGTATCGGGGATCTTTTGCAAGAGGGAATAAGCAAATGAAACGTAGTCGGGAGTGAATAGACTCCCGACTGTGTTTCATTAAAAGGATGTTCCACATTTATTTGGCTTTTTTCTTTTCTTTATTTGGCATTTCTCCGTAGTAAGCTTTCAGATAGATATCTTTCAGCTCGGATACAAGCGGATATCTCGGGTTGGCACCGGTACACTGGTCATTGAAGGCCTGCTCGGACATCTCATCCAGAGTTTCCAGGAAATGTTTCTCATCTACGCCGTAATCACGGATCGTCGGCAGGATCTCGATAGTTCTCATAAGCTCATCCAGTTTAGCAAGAAGTTTTTCGAATACTTCTGCATCGTTCTTGCCTGTAAGACCTACAGAACGTCCGATCTCAGCGTAGCGTGCAAGTGTCTTCGGATACTGATACTGTGGGAAAGTACCCATCTTAGTCGGAACCTCAGCACTGTTGTAACGCATAACATCCAGAAGAACAACTGCGTTTGCGATACCGTGTGGCAGGTGGTGGAAAGCACCGAGCTTGTGAGCGAGAGAGTGGTTAACGCCGAGGAATGCATTGGCGAATGCAAGACCTGCCATGCAGGAAGCGTTAGCCATATGATCTCTGGCCTCTACGTCATTGCCATCTTTATATGCACGCGGCAGATACTCAAATACAAGCTTGATCGCTTTCAGTGCAAGACCATCGGTGTAATCGGAAGCCATCATGGAAACATAAGCCTCAATGGCATGTGTCATAACATCGATACCGGAAGCACGGGTAAGTCCCTTCGGTGCGCTCATCATGTTATTGGTATCTACGATCGCCATATCCGGGAGAAGCTCGTAATCAGCCAGCGGCCATTTAACGCCGGTATCCTGATCTGTGATGATGGCGAAAGGAGTAACCTCGGAGCCTGTACCGGAAGAGGTCGGGATCGCTACGAAGTAAGCTTTTTTACCCATCTTCGGGAAGGTATAAACTCTCTTACGGATATCCATGAAGTCCATGGACATATCGGAAAAGTCAGCGTCCGGATTCTCATAAAGCATCCACATAACCTTGCCGGCATCCATTGCGGAACCGCCGCCAAGAGCGATGATGCAGTCTGGCTCAAAGGCTGTCATAGCCTTGGCACCGGCTTTGGCGGAAGCGAGAGACGGGTCAGGAGCTACATCAGAGAAGCATGTATGAACGATGCCCATCTGATCCAGTTTATCTTCAATCGGTTTGGTGTAGCCATTCTTGTAGAGGAAGGAGTCTGTTACGATGAAGCAGCGTTTCTTGCCCATAACAGTACCGAGCTCATCAAGAGCAACCGGCATACAGCCCTTCTTAAAGTAAACCTTTTCCGGTGTTCTCATCCAGAGCATATTCTCTCTCCTTTCAGCAACAGTCTTGGTATTGAGAAGGTGTTTGACACCAACGTTCTCGGATACGGAGTTACCGCCCCAGGAACCGCAGCCAAGAGTAAGGGATGGAGCAAGCTTGAAGTTATAAAGGTCACCGATACCACCCTGGGAAGAAGGTGTATTGATAAGGATACGGCAGGTTTTCATAGTTGCTTCGAATTTATCCATCTTCTCTGTTTCATTTACGTTGATATAGAGGGAAGAGGTATGACCATAGCCGCCGTCTGCAACGAGCTGCGCAGCCTTTGCAACAGCATCGTCAAAATTCTTGGCCTTGTACATGGCAAGTACAGGGGAAAGCTTCTCGTGTGCGAATTCTTCGCTGATATCAACGGACTCAACCTCACCGATCAGGATCTTGGTCTCAGCCGGTACAGTAACGCCTGCCATTTCAGCGATAGTAGCAGCCTTCTGTCCTACGATCTTGGCATTCAGTGCGCCGTTGATAAGGATGGTCTTTCTGACCTTCTCGATCTCGTCTTTTTTAAGAAAGTAGCATCCTCTGTAAAGGAACTCTTCCTTCACTTCTTTATAAATGCTCTCCAGAACAGTTACGGACTGCTCGGAAGCACAGATCATACCATTGTCAAAGGTCTTGGAGTGGATGATGGAGTTAACTGCAAGACGGATATCTGCGCTGTCATCAATAATGGCAGGTGTATTTCCGGGTCCTACACCAACAGCCGGTTTACCGGAGGAGTAAGCTGCTTTGACCATTCCGGGACCACCGGTGGCAAGGATGATATCTGCGTTCTGCATTACCATGTTGGTAAGGTCAAGGCTTGGGATATCGATCCATCCGATGATTCCTTCCGGCGCACCTGCGGCAACAGCTGCTTCCAGAACAACTTTTGCAGCTTCAATAGTGGATTTCTTAGCACGCGGATGCGGGCTGATGATGATCGCATTACGGGTTTTCAGGGAAATAAGAGATTTATAGATTGCTGTGGAGGTCGGGTTGGTTGTAGGGATAACTGCAGCGATCAGTCCTACAGGTTCCAGGATCTTCTTGAGTCCGTATGCCTTGTCTTCTTCTACAACACCACATGTCTGAGTGTTCTTATATGCATTGTAAACATACTCTGCTGCGTAATGGTTCTTGATAACCTTGTCTTCCATGATACCCATGCCTGTTTCCTCAACAGCCATTTTGGCAAGTGGGATACGCATCTTGTCAGCAGCAGTAGCAGCTGCCTTAAAGATCTTGTCGACCTGCTCCTGTGTGTAGGTAGCAAAGATCTTCTGTGCCTCTTTCATTGCAGCCATTTTCGCGGTCAGGGCTTCTGGAGTGTCGATGATGGTAGGGATAGTTTCTTTCTTTGCCATGTGGAATCCTCCTGTTTTCATATGATAATGGTCTGTGGTCCTGCGGGCTTATCCTTTTTTCGCCGGCAGATGCTGCAGAGTTTTTGTAAGTCCCCGCGCTGCGTTTCGTTGTTGATTCAATCTGATTGAATTTTCAGTTTCAATACTGATATAGTACCAAAATTCTGAAAAAAACGCAAATTCTGAATTTTGTCGCTATGTGCAAAATGACGAACAAAAAATTCGGGGAAAATACTGTAAATTTTACTTTACAGAACGCTGAATTATTGGAAAAATCTTAAAAAAAATTTTTGAAATTCAGCACTGTGCACAAAGGACATGTTAAAAAATTGTCAGCACTGACAAAAAACATGCACACATATGAAGGGCGGGCAAAAGATAAAACGCAACATGTGGTTAAAACATTAACGTTAAACTTTTGTCAAACGATCATGCGCACATTATAATTTAACTGATTTCAGACGTCAATAGAGAATTCGATGAATAATTCACAAAAATATGGAGTAATTTTGATAAAAAATTCACAAAAATATTGTAGCAAAGTAAAGCGTGATAACATAAGAAACAAAAAAACTTGAAATTATTTAAATTTTCAGAATAATTAGGCGGAAATTATCGGGATTTTTTTCAGAAATGCAGAAAAAAACTGCCATACAGGAAATGCTTCCCATATGGCAGTTTATATAAATATAGGTCAGGCGGATAAAAGCATCCGCATTCACTATGCGGCTTTGCGCCGAATTACTGTAAAAGGTTTCTGCTCAACAGTAAATGATAGCCAGGTTCGATCAGCTCTTGCGGAATGCGGCACGTTTTCTGTCTCTGGAGTCCAGAATACGTTTACGGATACGAAGGCTTGTCGGTGTTACCTCAAGAAGCTCATCCTGGTCGATGAACTCAATGGCCTGCTCAAGACTTAAGATCTTTGGCGGAACAAGCTTCAGTGCATCGTCAGCGGAAGAGGAACGAGTATTGGTAAGGTGCTTGGTCTTGCAGACATTCAGTTCGATATCCTCGGCCTTTCCGTTCTGTCCGATGACCATACCGCTGTAAACCTTCTCGCCAGGTCCGACAAAGAGAGTACCACGCTCCTGAGCAGAGAAAAGACCGTAGGTAACAGTTTCGCCTGCCTCGAATGCGATGAGGGAACCCTGTTTACGGTACGGGAAGTCTCCCTTGTATGGTGCATATCCGTCAAACATGGTATTCAGGATACCGGTACCCTTGGTGGAGGTAAGGAATTCGTTACGGAATCCGATCAGTCCACGGGAGGGGATGGAGAACTCGAGACGTACAGTTCCGTCGCTTGCTGTGCTCATACCCTGAAGCTCACCTTTACGCTCGCTGAGTTTCTGGATGATAGTACCGGAAAATTCTTCCGGAACGTCAACGTATGCGATTTCGATCGGCTCCAGTTTACGTCCACGCTCGTCTGTGTGATAGAGAACCTCCGGTTTGCTGACTGCAAACTCGTATCCCTCACGGCGCATGTTCTCAATAAGAACGGAGAGGTGAAGCTCACCACGGCCGGAAACCTTGAAGCACTCGGTTGTATCGGTGTCTTCTACACGAAGGCTGACGTCTGTGTTCAGCTCACGGTAGAGACGGTCACGAAGGTGACGGGAAGTGATGTATTTACCTTCCTGTCCTGCAAGAGGACTGTCGTTTACAAGGAAGTTCATGGAGATTGTTGGCTCGGAAATCTTCTGGAACGGAATGGACTCCGGGTTGTCTCCTGCACAGAGGGTATCTCCAATGTGGATATCCGCGATACCGGAGATTGCAACAATAGCTCCGATGGTAGCGCTTTTAACTTCAACTTTGTTCAGCCCGTCAAATTCGTAGAGTTTGCTGATCTTTACGCGCTCGTGTTTGTCAGGGTCATGATGGTTCAGAAGCATCAGCTCCTGGTTCACGGAAATGGTTCCGCGCTCAACCTTACCGACACCGATACGGCCTACATACTCATTGTAGTCGATGGTGCTGATAAGAACCTGCGTATCTCCGTCCGGATCTCCCTCCGGAGCAGGAATCGCATCAAGGATGGTCTCAAAAAGCGGAGCCATATTCTCAGGTTTGTCCTCAAGGTTACGAACTGCATAGCCGGCTTTTGCGGAGGCATACAGGAACGGGCAGTCCAGCTGTTCGTCAGATGCGTCCAGATCCATGAGAAGCTCCAGAACCTCGTCGACAACCTCCTCCGGACGTGCTTCCGGACGGTCGATCTTATTGATGCAGACAATAACATGCAGGTTCAGTTCGAGAGCTTTACGAAGTACAAATTTAGTCTGAGGCATGGCACCCTCGAAGGCGTCCACAAGAAGAATAACGCCGTCTACCATCTTCAGCACACGCTCTACCTCGCCGCCGAAGTCCGCATGACCTGGAGTATCGATGATATTGATTTTTACATCCTTATAATGAACTGCGGTGTTTTTGGAGAGAATCGTAATGCCGCGCTCACGCTCAATATCGTTGGAGTCCATGACACGTTCCTGGACTTCCTGGTTCTCACGGAAAACACCGCTCTGTTTCAAAAGCTCGTCAACAAGTGTTGTTTTACCGTGATCGACATGGGCGATAATGGCCACGTTACGAACATCTTCACGCTTGGTCTTCATATAATCCAAATCCTTTCTTTCCATATATAAGTAATCTTTTTTGTTAAAAATGATGTCCAAATTTATAGTCTATCACATTTTTGTGAGATTACAAGACATAAAAAAATATTTTTGGTTTTTCATTTTTCAGGCATATTATACCGTAAATACACATAGATTGATATAGACGAAATACACGAAGAGGAAGGAGAGCTACTTATTATGGCAGATAAAATTATTGAAAACAATCAGGTATCCGTTATGGGACGGATCGCTACGGGGTTTACTTTCAGCCATCAGGTCTTTGGAGAAGGATTTTACATGATGGATATCCTGGTAAAACGTCTCAGCGATTCGGAGGACAGGATCCCGGTGATGGTGTCTGAGCGGCTGATCGATATCACACAGGATTATGTGGGAGAATATATCGAGATCCACGGACAGTTCCGATCCTATAACCGTCATGAAGAAAAGAGAAACCGGCTTGTGCTTTCAGTCTTTGCCCGGGAAGTGAAGTTTGTGGGGGAGGAAGAAGAAACTGTGCCGGTCAATCAGATCTTTCTGGACGGATATATCTGTAAACCGCCTGTATACAGAAAAACACCGTTGGGAAGAGAGATCGCAGATCTTCTGATGGCAGTTAATCGACCTTACGGAAAATCCGATTACATACCATGTATATGCTGGGGAAGAAATGCCAGATATGCTTCTGCTTTTGAAGTAGGCGGGCATGTACTGATCTGGGGCAGGATCCAGAGCAGGGAGTACATGAAACGGATTAGTGAAAACGAAACAGAAAAAAGGATTGCCTATGAAGTTTCGGTGAGTAAATTGGAATATGTTGAGTAACATTGGATATATTTTGGAATAGTGGTGAGAACATTAAGGTAACACTTGCATTTCCAGCCAATCTGCGGTAATATTAAAAAAATCAGAAAAATGGGGAATTACCGGTTTCACTAACAGTAAGAGGAAAAATCATGGAAAGAGAAATAACAGAGGTTTATTGCGGGAACGGGAAAGGAAAGACAACTCTGGCTGTAGGCCGGGGGCTGCGCTTTGCTACACAGGGAAAAAGTGTGATCATCATACAGTTCCTCAAGGGCAGGGAACGCAGAGAACTGGATTTCCTTGAGGAACTGGATAATTTTGATTTCAAGATTTTCCGTTTCGAAAAAATGGACACCTGCTATAATGACCTAAGTGAGCAGGAAAAGGCAGAAGAGAGAACTAATATTCTCAATGGCCTTAATTTCGCACGGAAGGTAATTGCTACCAGAGAGTGTGATTTTCTGCTACTGGATGAGATCCTCGGGCTTATGGATAAAGGAATCGCTCCAGTTGAGACGATCATCGATATGCTTAAGCAGAAGGATGAAAGTATGCATATAATTATGACCGGACGCTGGCTTCCGGATGCTTTGAAGCCCTATGTGGATAGTATTACCACGATAACAACAGAGCTGACTGACCAGGAACGGGAATAAGCAATATTTCACAGAAGAAAGAAGGAGGAAGACAAATGGCAATTTTTAAAGGAACAGGCGTTGCAATCGTAACACCTATGCATGAAGACGGTAAAGTGAATTTTGAGAAACTTGAGGAGATCCTTGAGGATCAGATCGCGAACAGCACAGACGCCATCGTTATCTGTGGAACAACAGGAGAATCTTCTACTCTGACACACGGAGAGCATCTTCAGACAATTAAGTTCACAATTGATAAAGTTAACAAACGTGTGCCTGTTATCGCAGGAACAGGTTCCAATTGTACAGAGACAGCGATCATGATGTCCAAGGAAGCAGCTTCCTATGGCGCAGACGCTCTTCTTATTGTAACACCTTACTATAACAAGGCTACACAGAAGGGGCTTATCGCTCACTACACAGCAATTGCCAATGCAGTTCCGGAAACTCCGCTCATCATGTACAACGTACCGAGCCGTACAGGCTGCAACATCCAGCCGGCTACAGCAGCTTACCTTGCGAAGAATGTAAAGAACATTGTCGGAATCAAGGAAGCAACAGGAGATCTTTCCCAGATCGCCAAGATGATGTCTCTGGCAGACGGACAGCTTGAGCTTTACTCCGGAAATGATGATCAGGTACTTCCGATTCTTTCTCTTGGCGGACTTGGAGTTATTTCCGTACTTTCCAACGTTGCACCGAAGTTTACACATGACATGGTCATGAAATATTTCGACGGCGACACCAAGGGAGCAACAGAGGATCAGCTGAAAGCTCTTCCGCTGATCAATGCGCTGTTCAGCGAAGTAAACCCGATTCCTGTTAAGACAGCTATGAATCTTATGGGAATGAACGTAGGGCCGCTTCGTATGCCGCTCTGCGAGATGGAAGAGGACACAAAGGCAGCTCTTGCAAAAGAGATCGAGAAATTCGGCCTTAAGCTTGCTAAGTGATCTGACTGTAAGCGAAAGGTAAAGGAGAATATACTATGGTAAAAATCATCATGCACGGCTGCAACGGACATATGGGCCAGGTCATCAGCGGCATTGTGGAGAAAGATCCGGATGCTGAGATCGTAGCAGGTATTGATATTGCAGATCAGGGAAAAAACAGCTATCCGGTATTTACCGATATTGACGCATGTCAGGTAGAGGCAGATGCGATCATTGATTTTTCTTCCGCAAAGGCAACAGACAAGCTTCTTGAGTACAGCGCGGCACGCCAGATCCCGGTTGTTCTGTGCAGTACCGGTTTAAGCCAGGAGCAGCTTGCAAAAGTGGAAGAAACATCCCGAAAGGTAGCAGTGCTGAAATCCGCAAACATGTCTCTTGGCATCAACACACTTCTGAAGCTGGTTCAGGACGCAGCTAAGGTTCTTGCAGCTGCAGGCTTTGATATGGAGATCGTAGAGAAGCATCACCGCCTGAAATTAGACGCACCAAGTGGTACTGCACTTGCGCTGGCAGACAGCATTAATGAAGCTATGGATAATCAGTATCATTATGTATATGACCGCAGCCAGAAACGTGAAAAACGCGATGATAAGGAGATCGGTATCTCCGCAGTTCGCGGCGGAACTATCGTAGGTGAGCATGAGATAATTTTTGCAGGTCAGGACGAAGTGATCGAGTTCAAGCATACTGCATATTCCAAGGCTATTTTTGGAAAAGGTGCTGTAGAAGCAGCCAAATTCCTTGCAGGCAAACCGGCAGGACGTTATGATATGAGTGACGTGATCGGCTGATCCTGACAGATTGAGCCGCAACAGAATAAAATTACAGGTAATACAGACGGGGTTCGTGTAAGATCGGACCCCGTCTTTTTTGGATGAAATTGCGGTTTTTGAAATTTTTTCCAGAATAGGATAGCGGAAAAAGTGCCATATTAGGAATACAGAATTTTTTAGAAAAAGGAGAAGATCATATGAAAAAATGGAAGGCGATTCTTTTTGGTACTTTGCTTACCCTGTCTCTGTGTACATTTACAGCCTGCGGCACAGAGGTAAACAATGCGGATGAAACAGTGGGTGAAAAAGATAAAAACACGAAGGATAAGGAAAAAGATACAAACGAAAATACTGCCGCAGAAGATGAAACTATGGAAGAAAAAGCAGACAATGACGGTGTGAAGGACAATGGAGAGAGCATTAAGGATTCCGGCACGGATAACAATGAGATGTCCGATGGAAATATTACCGTGACGCCTGCAGGAAATGGAAATAACGGGACAGCAGCACCCGGAGCTGCGGATGCTGACAGAAACGAAAATGACGGAACTGTATCCGGTGAGCTGGGTGACAGTGTAAAGGACCTTGGCGACGGCGTAGGTAATGCAGTGGATGATATCGGAAACGCAGTGGGAAATGCGGTAGAAGGAAGATAACAGATATTTTACCACAGCATTGCATAAAACTGTTTCAGATGCTATTATCAGTGCATGGAAAGAAAATGGAGGACAGGATTATGAAATTCAGACCATGCATTGATATACATAACGGAAAGGTAAAACAGATCGTAGGAGGAAGCCTGAAGGATCAGGGGGATCAGGCGGCAGAAAATTTTGTGTCAGAGCAGGATGCGGCATTCTATGCAGAGCTTTATAAGAAGGCAGGATTAAAGGGCGGTCATGTGATCCTTCTGAACGGAAAGGATTCCCCGAACTATGAAGCAACGAAAGCCCAGGCACTTCAGGCTCTGGGAAAATATCCCGGAGGGCTTCAGATCGGAGGCGGCATCTGCCCGGAGAATGCGGCAGAATATCTGGAGGCTGGCGCCAGCCACGTGATCGTAACCTCCTATGTGTTTAAAAACGGAGTGATCTCCTGGGAAAATCTGGAGAAGATCCGTGATGCTGCAGGGAAAGAACATCTTGTACTTGACCTGAGCTGCCGCAAAAAAGATGGCAAATATTATATTGTCACAGACCGATGGCAGAAATTTACAGAAGAGATCGTGACACCGGAGCTGATGGAAAGGCTTGGAAGCTTCTGCGACGAATTTCTGGTCCATGCAGTGGATGTGGAAGGAAAGGCCCGAGGTGTGGAAACAGAGCTTGCAAAGCTTCTGGGACAGTATACAGCCCATCCGGTGACCTATGCAGGCGGTGTGGGTTCTATGGCAGATATTGAAGAGCTTCGAAAAGCAGGTCAGGGCAGACTGGATGTGACTGTTGGCAGTGCTTTGGATATTTTTGGCGGAAGTATACCCTTTGAAGCTCTGGCTAAAATGAAATAGTATATACAAATAGTGAAGCAGATGCTTTTGTCCCATCAATCTTCTGGCACTGGTGTGCAGATATACATTTGTAATGAATTAATTAGATGAAATACTCTAATAGTTGCGCATTCACGACAAAAAAAACATTTTGAAGGAATATATCGAATAAATTTGGAAAAAATTTATGAAATTTTTGAAAAGTGATGTTAAAATTCAATTTAATATGTTATAATAGCAACATAAAACAGCAAAGGGGATGGAAGTCATGAAATTTATTATTAGTGGAAAGAATATAGCAGTAACCGAAGGACTTAAAACAGCTGTTGAGGACAAGCTTGGTAAACTTGAAAGGTATTTCACTCCTGAAACTGAGATTTCAGTAACCTTAAGCGTTGAGAAGGATCGCCAGAAGATCGAGGTAACGATCCCTGTGAAAGGTAACATTATCCGTTCCGAGCAGGTAAGCAATGATATGTATGTATCCATCGATCTGGTTGAAGAGGTAATTGAGCGTCAGCTTCGTAAATACAAGAACAAGATCGTTGACAAGCAGCAGGAATCCACAAACTTCCAGAAGGCATACCTTGATAAGGATTATGAAGAGGATGAGGAAGTTAAGATCATCCGTACCAAGAAATTCGGGATCAAACCAATGTATCCGGAAGATGCATGCGTACAGATGGAGCTTCTCGGACATAATTTCTTTGTATTCTTTAATGCTGAGACAGAGCAGGTTAACGTAGTTTATAAACGTAAAGGAAATACTTACGGACTGATCGAACCAGAGTTCTGATAGGGAATTTTATTATCACAACTGAATATTGAATGGAAGGCTCCGGGAATCTGTGTGAGAAATCGGCAGGTTTCCGGAGCCTTTTATGTCACAGCAAAATCAGGCTTCTTTTCTGTTGCAAGCAATAGGGGAGAATTATATAATGAAGACATATGCGAAAGGAGAAAGGAAAAAGAAGCTTCCTGTGGTGATCTTAAGTGTATCTCTTGGTATGACCATGATACCGGCTACCTGTATGGCAGCGGAATTTAACAGTGGTGACACCATAAAAGAACAGACTGTGGAGGACCTGGAACTGAGTTCCGGAGAAAACAATACAAAGGATTCACAAAAGTCAGAAATACAATGGACAGGATTTAAATGGGACAGCTATTCCCAGGCAGAGATAACGCTTACGTCAGCCGTTAACGGCGTCTGCTATTATAAATGGGCAGAGCGGGGGGAAGACGGAAATCCCCAGGTGCCTCAGATCGAGACCGGAAATACCGTGAATGATGAGGTTTTGATCAGTGAGGATGAAGAGTTCGGGATCACACTTGCAGACCTGGATACAGACCAGGCAGTTGATCTGTATATCCAGATTGAGGATGAGAATGGGAAATTAAGTGATCTGAAGCGGATGGAGCTGGATCAGGACAGCCGCCCGGCGAAAAAAACAGATTCTGAGAAAAAACATAAAGCATCCAAACCAAAGGCAGAGGACAGTACGGTAGAGGGGCTGGATTCTCCTTTGGAATTCTACCCGGATACATTTTATGATTTTAAGGTTATCGGTGCAGGTACCGATAATGAGGATCCGGAAAACGGAGACATTAAGTGGGTGCCTGTTTACTGGAGCACATCTGCGAATCCGAATTCCAACCGGATCCGAAGCACCTGGAAGATCGGTTCCAAGGAAGGAATCGACCAGGAGGGAACTTTTAATCTGTATGTTTTCTTCCGCAAATATACCTGCAAGGATTCCAAATGGCAGTCTACGGATAAGATACAGTCTGTACAGTACAAGTTTCAGTCAGCCCCACTTTCTGAAAAATAATACTGTGTGGAGTGCGAATATCTCCTTGACATAACAAATATGTAACTCACGGAGAAAAGGAGGAAGGTAAATGAAGAAAAAAGTTCTGGCACTTTTTTTAAGTGCTGCACTTTGTGTGACGGTGCTTCCGGCAACCGGTATGGCTGCAGAGTTTGGCAGCGGTGATGCAGAAATCACAGAAAATGCTGCGGACAGCCAGGAAGTGTTTTCCGCAGAGGAAACTACAGAGTCTATGGGAGAGACTGAGCAGCCTGCAGAAGACAGTGAGGATATTTCTGAGGAAATGGTGGATAACTCTTCCGATGCAACCATGGAAGATGTGGAAAACGCAGAAAATGCGGAGAACAGCGAGGATGCTTTCGGCGGAGCTGAGGAAGGAGTTTCAGAAGAAATCTCCAGTGAGGATGATCCGGAAGTATTATTGACAGAACTGATACCTGAAGAAGCAGGAGACAGTATGGAAGAAGAAAACGCAGAAGCTATGTCATCGTCAGATCCGGAGCTGACAGTGACACCGACAGCGGGTCCGGAACCGACAGTGACACCGATAACGGATCCGGAACCGACAGTGACACCGACAGCGGATCCTGAACTGACAGTGACACCAACACCGGTGCCAAAAATAAACGTAAAATGGACCGGAGAAAAATGGGTAAGCCGCAATTCTGTAAATGTGACACTTAAAGTTGATGCAAACGGAGCCTGCTACTATAAAGCTGTAGCGAGAAAAAAGGACGGAACTTCTGATGTTCCGAGGGTCGATACGGGAAACTCTCGTGTGGCGGTTACTGCAAACAGAAGCTTTGTGATATATCTTAAGAATCTGGATACAGAGAAAGAATTTGATCTGTATCTTAAGGTATTGGGTTCAGACGGAAGAACCAGCAACCTGAAAAAATTAAAGTTGAATTACAGGGGAACCCGCCCGAAATATGATGTGACGCCGACACCGACCTATATACCTTCTATACCAGATGTCAAAGATAGTTTTGTAAGAGGGTTGGATTCTCCGCTGAAATTTACTCCGAATAAATATTATAATTTTACCGTGACCGGTGCGGGAACTACAAATTCAAATCCCGGGCCTGGAGATGTGAAGTGGGTGCCAGTTTACTGGAGTACTTCACCAAATCCAACCGATAACAGGAAGAATACTACATGGCGGATCGGATCTGCCAAAGGAATAAACAAAGCCGCAACTTATAACATGTATATCTTTTTCCAGAAGTATGTTTATCAGAAAGCTGAATGGAAAAAGACTGATGAAGTACAGTCAGCCGTATACCAGTTCCGTTCCGCGGCCCTTACAACGGTAAAGCTTACCACGCCCGGGTTATCCGGCACTTCCAACAGTCCTGCCGGCATCGTCTTCAAATGGAAAAGAGCTGCAAATGCTTCCGGCTACAAGATCTATCGAAGGACCGGAAACAGCAGCAAGTGGGTCAATATCGCTACCGTAAGCGGAAGCAATACGCTGGTCTATACAGACGGATCAGTAAAATCAGGAACCATGTATACCTATACAGTCCGCGCATACAAGGGCTCTGCTTTAAGTGCTTATAACAAAAACGGCAGCCGGATCGTCCGTCTGACAGCTCCGGTGCAGTACAAACCGTCCAGCAAGGCTTCCGGGAAGCTGACTGTCCGCTGGAAAAAAGCAGCTGGCGCTTCCGGCTATCAGATCCAGTATGCGGCCTCAAGGTCCATGAGAGGGGCCAGAACAGTGTCCACCAGTGCACTGACCCGAACACTTTCCGGTTTGAAAAAGGGAAGCACTTATTATGTTCGTATCCGTGCATACAAAAAAGTGAGCGGAAAGACATATTACGGTGCCTGGAGCAGTGTGAAAAATGCAAAAGTAAGGAAATAAGATCTGTAATATCCCGCGGGATCCTCGAAAACAGGATCCTATGCGGGATATTTTCTGTTGTTCCTGACATGATTTGTTAAATAATTGTTCATTGTTTTTATAACAGGAAAGTGGTAGAATATATACCATATGTGATCCAGTATAACGGATATCAACAGAGAACTGGAATGATCCAAAATTGGACAGATCAGAGACAGCAGTCTTATTTGAATAAAATGATTGGAGCAGAAACATGAATGTTTTTTCAAAAGTATTTGGAACCCGCAGCCAGCGTGAGGTAAAACGTATTATGCCGCTGGTTGAAAAAACCGAGAGCTATCAGTCTCAGATGCAGCAGCTTACGGATGAGCAGTTACGAGACAAGACAAGAGAATATAAGAAACGTCTTGCAGAAGGTGCAACACTGGATGATCTTCTTCCAGAGGCATTTGCCACCGTACGTGAGGCAGCCAAGCGTGTACTTGGAATGGAGCATTACCGTGTACAGATCATCGGTGGTATCATCCTTCACCAGGGCCGTATCGCCGAGATGAAAACAGGTGAAGGTAAAACTCTTGTTTCCACACTTCCTGCATATCTGAATGCCCTTGAGGGAAAAGGTGTCCACATCGTAACCGTCAACGACTACCTGGCAAAACGAGATGCTGAGTGGATGGGTAAGGTTCACGAGTTCCTTGGCCTGACTGTAGGCGTGGTACTTAACGACATGAAGCCGGAAGAGCGTCGTGCGGCATATGGATGTGACATCACATACGTAACAAACAACGAACTTGGATTTGATTATCTTCGTGACAACATGGTTATCTATAAAGAACAGCTTGTTCAGAGAGATCTTCACTACTGTATCATCGATGAGATCGACTCTGTCCTGATCGATGAGGCACGTACACCTCTGATTATTTCCGGACAGAGCGGCAAGTCCACCAAGCTTTATGAGGTGTGTGATATCCTTGCACAGCAGCTGGAGCGTGGTGAGGCCAGCCATGAGATGACCAAGATGGCAGCCATCATGGGTGAGGAGGTTATCGAGACCGGTGACTTCGTTGTAAATGAGAAAGATAAGATCGTCAACCTTACCGAGCAGGGTATCAAGAAGGTTGAGAAATTCTTTAATATCGAGAACCTGGCAGATCCGGAAAACCTGGAGATCCAGCACAACATCATCCTTGCACTTCGTGCACATAATCTGATGCACAAGGATCAGGATTATGTTGTAAAAGATGACGAGATCCTGATCGTTGATGAGTTTACCGGTCGTATCATGCCGGGCCGTCGTTACTCCGATGGTCTTCATCAGGCGATCGAGGCGAAAGAGCATGTGAAGGTTAAGAGAGAGAGCAAGACTCTCGCAACTATTACCTTCCAGAACTTTTTCAACAAATATGATAAAAAAGGCGGTATGACAGGTACAGCCCTTACCGAAGAAAAAGAGTTCCGTGATATTTACGGCATGGACGTTGTAGAGATCCCGACCAACCGTGTAGTACAGCGTAAAGACCTTGATGATGCTGTTTACATGACAAAGAAAGAGAAATTCAACGCCGTTGTAGAGGCAGTTAAGGAAGCTCACGCAAAACATCAGCCGGTACTGGTTGGTACGATCACCATCGAGACTTCCGAGCTTCTCAGCAGAATGCTGAAGAGAGAGGGAATCCCCCACAATGTATTGAATGCCAAGTTCCATGAGCTTGAGGCTGAGATCGTAGCTCAGGCAGGACAGGCAGATGCCGTTACCATCGCGACCAACATGGCAGGCCGTGGTACCGATATCAAGCTTGACGATGTGGCAAGAGAGGCCGGCGGTCTAAAGATCATCGGTACCGAGCGTCATGAGTCAAGACGTATCGATAACCAGCTCCGTGGACGTTCCGGACGACAGGGAGATCCGGGTGAATCCCGTTTCTACATTTCCCTTGAGGATGACCTGATGCGTCTGTTCGGTTCCGAGAGACTGATGAAGGTGTTCACATCCCTTGGTGTTGAGGAGAATGAGCAGATCGAGCACAAGATGCTTTCCAATGCTATCGAGAAAGCCCAGGAGAAGATCGAGTTCAACAACTTCGGTATCCGTAAAAACCTTCTCGACTATGACCAGGTTAACAATGAGCAGAGAGAGATCATCTATGAGGAGCGCCGCCAGGTACTTGACGGTGAGAATATGCGTGATGCCATCTATAAGATGATCACAGATATCGTAGACAGCATGACAGACATGTGCTTTTCCGATGACATGGATTCTTCTGAGTGGGATCTTAATGAGTTCAACACTGCGATCACTCCGATCATCCCGATCCACCCGCTGACCGCAGAGAAGGTAAAAGGCCATAAGAAAGACGAGATCAAGCATATTGTGAAGGAAGAGGCTGTGAAGCTTTATGAAGCGAAGGAGGCTGAGTTCCCGGAACCGGAACAGCTTCGTGAGCTTGAGCGAGTTGTCCTTCTGAAATGCATCGACAGCAAATGGATGGATCACATCGATGATATGGAAATGCTCCGTCAGGGTATCGGTCTGATGGCATACGGCCAGAGAGATCCGGTTGTTGAGTACAAGATGAACGCATTCGAGATGTTTAACAGCATGATCAGCTCCATTCAGGAAGACACTGTACGTATGCTGTATCATGTTCATGTGGAGCAGAAGATCGAGCGTGAGCAGGTTGCTAAGGTAACCGGCACAAACAAAGATGACAGCGCAGGCCCGAAGAAACCGGTTCAGCGAAAAGAAGATAAAGTATACCCGAATGATCCGTGCCCATGCGGAAGCGGCAAGAAATACAAACAGTGCTGCGGACGTAAGGCTGCCAAGATCTGAGAAGGAAGATAAAAATAGTCTCACCCGGATGATGTGGTGGGGCTATTTTTTCTGGGATTTCTGTTACATAGGAACAGAGTACAGCGAATATTAAATAATAGTCATATAGACTTGTCTGATTTTTTATATGCTGCGTTGTCGTCAATCGCCGTAGCCACCGCTACGCTTCATTCTCCCGCCCTGCATATGAGAAAGTCATCCTGCGTCAATAGAGCAGATACTTAATTTTCGCTGTAAGAGAAGGGACATGATAATATGGCAATTATAAAAACTGCAATTCTTCAGATACATGTATATACTGATAAATTTCGCAATATCACCCAGGCAGCAGAACTTCTTGCCAGCCCGGAGCTTCAGGGGATCGATCTGGCAGTCCTGCCCGAAATGTTCTGTTGCCCCTACGAGAACAAATACTTCCCGGAATATGCGGAACCAGAGAGGGGATATACCTGGGAAAAATGTTCCCGACTGGCGGCAGAACACGGAATTTATCTCGTAGCAGGAAGTATGCCGGAGAGAGATGAAGCCGGCAATATTTATAACACTTCCTATGTCTTTGACAGAAATGGTCATCAGATCGGTAAGCACCGGAAGATGCATCTTTTTGACATTGATGTAAAAGGCGGCCAGTATTTTAAAGAATCCGATACTCTGACACCGGGAGACCAGGTGACGGTTTTTGATACAGAATTTGGAAAGATGGGCCTTTGCATCTGTTACGACTTCCGTTTTCCGGAGCTTGCCAGGCTGATGGTGGACGAAGGCGCCCAGGTAATCATCGTGCCGGCTGCTTTTAACATGACAACAGGGCCCCTTCACTGGGAGCTGATGTTCCGCCAGAGAGCCGTGGATAACCAGGTATACACCATCGGAGCTGCCCCCGCCAGAGACCTGAACGCCGGGTATCATTCCTGGGGCCACTCCATTGCCGCAGACCCCTGGGGAAAAGTCCTCATGGAGATGGAAGAGAAGCCGGCTGTGAAGGTTGTGGAACTGGAACTGGACGAGGTAAAAAAAGTCCGTGAGCAGCTGCCGCTTCTGAAGCACAGGAGAGGGGATATTTACGCCCTGACCACGTTTTCGTTGTAATTTCCATGCCCATATGGTATTGTATAAGACAGGCAGGAAATCCTGTATCAATATATAGAAAGAAGGTGAAGCTGTGGTTGAGTTAGATCAGTTCAAGAGTATTCTTGCAACATACACAGAGCCATTAGTGGAAGTGAGGGATTCACTTTGACCTCGCTAACAAAGAGCAGAAGGTCGAAGAATTAGAGCGCGAGATGGAGGCGCCTGATTTCTGGGATAATGCGGAAGCATCCCAGATGAAGATGAAACAGTTAAAGAGTCTCAAGGACGATATTGAGACATACCATAATCTGGAAACACAGATGGAAGATATGGAAACCATGATCGAGATGGGATATGAGGAGAATGATCCAGAGATCGTCCCTGAGATCCAGGAAATGCTGGACGAGTTCCAGGCAAGCTTTGACAGCATCCGTGTGAAGACACTCCTTTCCGGAGAGTACGACGGAGAGAATGCCATCATCAAGCTGAACGCAGGAGCCGGCGGTACAGAAGCCTGCGACTGGTGCGGAATGCTTTACCGTATGTACAGCAGATGGGCGGAGAAGAAAGGCTTTGCGCTGGAGGTCCTGGATTACCTTGACGGTGATGAGGCCGGTGTGAAATCCGTAACCTTCCAGGTGAACGGAGAGAACGCCTACGGTTATCTGAAATCCGAGAAGGGTGTTCATCGTCTTGTACGTATTTCTCCGTTTAATGCAGCAGGAAAGAGACAGACCTCTTTTGTATCCTGCGATGTTATGCCGGATATCAAGAAGGATCTGGATGTTGAGATCAATGATGACGATATCCGTATCGATACCTACCGAAGCAGTGGTGCCGGTGGACAGCATATCAACAAGACATCCTCTGCGATCCGTATCACCCATTTCCCGACAGGAATCGTGGTACAGTGCCAGAATGAACGTTCTCAGCACATGAACAAGGACAAGGCCATGCAGATGCTGAAGGCCAAGCTGTATCTGCTGAAACAGCAGGAAGCCGAGGAGAAGCTTTCCGGCATTCGAGGCGAAGTGACAGATATCGGCTGGGGAAACCAGATCCGTTCCTATGTCCTGCAGCCATACACCATGGTAAAAGACCATAGAACCAATGAAGAAACCGGTAATGTTGACGCAGTTCTGGACGGTGGTATTGACATTTTTATCAATGCATACCTGAAATGGATCGCGCTGGCGAAAAAGAAAGAATAACATTACTGTCACGGAACCCCATAAAGACAGAGAAAAGGACTCCGCAGGCAAAAAAGCGCTTGTGGAGTTTCTTTTATTATGATAATATATCTCTTGTACAAAAACAGTTGTCTTTATGAAACGGACAGGAGGCTGCTGGCCACAATGTGAACAGCAGTTAGAGAGGTTGCTATGCAGAAACAGGTTGAAAAGAAAAAATACTATGTAGTAAGAGAACGGGCAGTGCCGGAGGTACTTCTCAAGGTGGTTGAGGCCAAGAGACTGCTGGAATCCAAACGGGTGGCTACTGTTCAGGAAGCTGCTGAAAGGACCGGGATCAGCCGCAGTTCTTTTTACAAATATAAGGACGATATTTTTCCTTTCCACGAGGAGACCAAGGGAAAGACCATCACCTTTATCATTCAGATGGACGATGAGCCGGGGCTTTTATCAATGGTGCTGCAGACGATTGCCCGTTTTCACGGTAATATCCTGACCATACATCAGAGTATTCCCATTAACGGAGTCGCAACGCTGACGCTGAGCGTTGACATCCTTCCGGGAGAAGGCGACGCAGAGGCTATGGTGGAGAATATTGAGCAGAGAGACGGTATACACTATTTGAAAATTTTAGGCAGGGAGTAAGCATATGATAAACATAGCAGTATTAGGCTACGGTACAGTAGGAAGCGGAGTTGTTGAAGTCATTAACACCAATCATGAGAGCATTAACAAGAGAGCTGGAGATGAGATTAACATCAAGTACGTTCTTGATTTAAGAGATTTTCCGGGAGATCCGGTTGAGAAAGTTCTGGTTCATGATTATGAAGTGATCGTAAACGATCCGGAGGTAGATATTGTTGTTGAGGTTATGGGCGGGATCGAGCCGGCTTATACCTTTGTAAAAAGAGCGCTTCAGGCAGGAAAGAGCGTAAGCACATCCAATAAGGCTCTGGTAGCCAAGCATGGTTCTGAGCTCATGGAGATCGCAAAAGAAAAAAATATCAACTTCCTTTTTGAGGCAAGCTGCGGCGGTGGTATCCCGATCATCCGCGCATTGAATTCTTCGCTGACAGCAGATGAGATCGATGAGATCACAGGAATCCTTAACGGAACCACCAACTACATGCTTTACAAGATGAGCACAGAGAACTGTGATTTTGATACGGTTCTGAAGGAAGCTCAGGCAAAGGGCTATGCAGAGGCAGATCCGACTGCAGACGTAGGAGGTGCTGACGCATGCCGTAAGATCGCCATCCTTTCTTCACTTGCATACGGAAAATTCCTGAATTACGAGGATATTTATACAGAAGGAATCACAAAGATCACACCGGCAGATATGGAATATGCAAAAGAGCTTGGCATGACTATCAAGCTTCTTGCCACAAGCCGCAGGATCGGAGATTCTTTCTATGCAATGGTAGCGCCGTTCCTGGTAGGCCAGAGTAGCCCGCTTTACAGTGTAAATGATGTGTTTAATGCAGTATTTGTGCACGGAAATGTTCTTGGAGATGCCATGTTCTACGGAAGCGGAGCAGGTAAGCTTCCGACTGCAAGTGCAGTAGTTGCAGATGTTGTGGATGAAGCAAAGCATCTCCACAGAAATATCATGACAAACTGGAGCAGCTATGCCCTGAAGCTTATGGATATGGATGAAGTTGAGGGACGTTTCTTCGTACGTGTGTCTGATACTACTATGGATGAAGTGGAAAAAGCTTTTGGTGATGTACAGACCATCGAGCCGGATGACCTTCCGGACGAATTCGGATTTATCACACCGGTGATGAAGCAGGCTGAATATTATGAGAAGATCAGCAAGCTCACCGGAAAAGTACTGGCAATGATCCGTGTAAAGGATTGATGCCGAAGGGAAGAAAAGAACATGTTGATTGTAAAAAAATTCGGCGGTACTTCTGTGGCAAACAAAGAGCGTATCTTTAATGTTGCCAGAAGATGTATCGAAGATTACAAAAAAGGAAACGACGTGGTGGTCGTGCTTTCTGCAATGGGTAAGTATACCGATGAGCTGATCACCATGGCAAAGGATATCAATGACAAACCTCCGAAACGTGAGATGGATATGCTTTTTACCATCGGAGAGCAGATGTCAGTGGCACTGATGTCCATGGCTATGGACAGTCTGGGAGTACCGGCTGTTTCTCTGAACGCCTTTCAGGTAGCTATGCACACAACAAGTGCACATAGCAGCGCACGCCTGAAAAAGATCGATGCGGCACGTATCCGCAGAGAGCTGGATAACCGCAGGATCGTTGTGGTCACAGGCTTCCAGGGCATTGATAAATATAATGACTATACCACACTTGGACGTGGCGGTTCTGATACCACAGCCGTAGCTCTTGCGGCAGCGCTTCATGCAGATGCCTGTGAGATCTATACCGATGTGGACGGTGTTTATACCGCTGACCCGCGTAAGGTTCCGAATGCCCGCAAGCTCAAGGAGATCACTTACGATGAGATGCTGGATCTGGCAACTCTGGGTGCGGGAGTGCTTCATAACCGTTCTGTGGAGATGGCAAAGAAATACGGCGTGCCGCTGGTGGTACGTTCCAGTCTCAACAACAGCGAAGGAACTGTGGTAAAGGAGGAAGTAACAGTGGAGAGAATGCTGATCAGCGGTGTTGCTCTGGATACAGATGCAGTACGTATTGCTGTGATCGGACTTAAAGATTCACCAGGAGTGGCATTTAAGCTTTTTGATACCCTGGCTAAGAAAAATATCAATGTGGATATGATCCTTCAGTCTATCGGCCGTGCCGGAACCAAGGACATTTCCTTTACTGTTGATAAAAATGATTTGGACGATGCAATGGGTGTTCTGGAAGCTAACCAGGCACGCATCGCTTATTCTGAGCTTCATGCGGAGAAAAACATTGCCAAGCTTTCTATTGTAGGAGCAGGTATGATGAGCAATCCGGGTGTTGCTGCAAAAATGTTCGAGAGCCTTTACAATGAGGGTGTGAACATCAATATGATCGCAACATCTGAGATCCGTGTGACGGTTCTCATTAACGAGAAAGATGGCGTACGTGCCATGAATGCGGTACATGATGCGTTTAATCTTGCAGACTAAACAGATGTGAAATATGAGAATATGATATATCTGAAGTAAAAAATGACGGGGCGGAGGCTTGGATGAGTCTCCGCCTTCTATAACGAAGGGATACAGAATTATGAGAAAAAATCTGAAGGGCTGTAAGAAGCTGGCAGGGGAAACTCTGGCCGGTAATTTTACGGTCCCTGTGATCGGGAGTATTGCGGTTGCGGCGATGAGCGCAGTTTCAAGCTATATTTCCACAGCACTTTTTCCGGGAGATTCCCTGTATGCGATCATTGGAGGAGAGGTATTCAGCTTTGTCCTTTCTCTGGTGATCTGTATTTTTTCCGCAGGACTTTACCGGATCTATCTGAATATTTCCAGAAGGGAAACCTACTCTTTCGGAGACCTTCTGTACTTTTTCAGCCATCAGCCGGATCATGTGATCGTGGCATCCTTTGTGCTGGCATTGATCAATCTGGTGACATCACTTCCACTGGCGTGGTTTTCTTTTACAAGCAATATGGGAAATACAACGGAGGAGCAGATGAACTGGGCAGTAACTTACATGCTGCTCACACTTCTCGGGTTCGCGCTGAACCTGCTGGCAGCTATGCCGTTTACCATGAGCTATTACATCCTGTCCGATAATTCGGACATAAAAGGAGTGCAGGCACTGAAAGCCAGTGCAAAGCTTATGAAGGGACATTACTGGGAATATATGAAAATGCTCTTAAGTTTTGTTCCGTGGATCATTTTTTCCATATTTACATTGTATCTGGCACTGATCTGGCTGGTGCCTTATATAGAAACCTGTATGGCAGTTTTCTATCGGAATATTTCCGGAGAGTTTGATGAACCTCCAGAGGATCCTTATCCTCCGGTAACTCCGATCCCGCAGTTCCACGATGAAACAGAAGCCTGATCGCCTTCCGGAGGATGTTTTCCCTTTCCGGGAGGATGCATGAAACGCAGGTGATGCCCTTTCCGGGGGGTGATGCTTGAGACGCAGGTACTTTCCCTTTCCGGGGGACCATTTTGGCATGGGCAGGTACGAGGGGGAAAGCACTCAAAGTTGCGAAGCCCGCTTTTCCCCCTCGAGCTCCCCCTTTCCGGGCACGCAGCTATTGTAGGTTGTAGAAATATGTGAAGATATTGGAGGGGCGATGGATTCTACTACGTTGGCTGTGGAAGGTTGAGCCGATTTATGCTGACGTAAATATATTGGCGAAGCCTGTTCCTGAATAACAGCGATACACCACAATCCAGAGAACAAGCCCGCTACGCAGTCCACTTTCCCATTCAGCCAGAAGCGATAAACAGTGAAGAAGCAATAATCAGCGCCGAAGCAACAATCGGCTCAGCCTGCTACTGTCGGTACAGCAGAATACAGTGCCGAAGCAATAATCGGCTCAGCCTGCTACTGCCAGTGCAGCAGAATACAGTGCCGAAGCAATAATCGGCTCAGTCTGTCACTGCCAGTGCAGCAGAATACATGGCCGAAGCAATAATCGGCTTAGCCTGCTACTGCTAGTGCAGCAGAATGCAAGGCCGAATCAATAATCGGCTCAGCCTGTCACTGCCGATACAGCAGAATACAGGACTGAGCCGATGCACTTACACGTTCCACAACGCATCACAGCGGCGTGGCCAGGAGGGGAAGAGCGCGAGAAGGGGATACGGCCCAATGCCATTTAGATAGAACATTTTGTAGATGATTCTTTATGTTACATT
>NZ_JANGAA010000024.1:0-61975 GCF_024461705.1 Blautia sp. DFI.9.10 | reverse complement strand
ATGTCAAAACTGCTTTTTCGTTTACTCCATCATCGATTCTAACCTAAAGAATTTGTTTGGACAATTTGCATGGGCAGTAAATATTCCACTGATCATTGCTCTGATTTTCACACCGACATTAGTTGGTAAGTGGAAAGGTATGTATAAACTGAACTTAAGAGGTTATGTCTTAGCAGTCATCGGTAGAGCACTTGTTGTTGTTGCAGGATATATGGGCAGTGTTCCGTTGATGATGGCATTTACAGCTCTTGCAGCTTTAGGTCAGGGACCATGGCAGGGAGATATGAATGCAGTTATCGCATCCTGCTCTGAATACACTTATCTTACACAGGGAAAGAGAATTGACGGAACGATGTACTCTTGTACTTCTCTTGGCGTAAAAATCGGTGGAGGTATTGGAACCGCTGTTGTTGGATGGTTGCTTGAGTTGAGTGGATATATCGGAACAAATGCAACTCAGCCGCAGTCTGCACTTGATATGATGCAGTTTATGTATCTTTGGCTTCCGTTAATCTTTGATGTATTGATTATGTTTGTACTTTCAAGAATGAATGTAGAAGATGCAAATAAAAAACTGAAAGCAGAAAAAGGAATTGCTGCAGATGAAGTAACAGATGCATTAGACATAAATTAGAATTGACAGGAGAAAGCGTTGTCTGGTCGTTGCTCGATGAGACAGTGCTTTTTTCTATATATAAAGTGATAGAACTGTATTTTGAAAATAAAAAAGGACCACTTCATTTTTGTGAAATGGCCTTAAGAAAATATTCAGTTTTCACAAAATAGTCCTTTTAGTATTTATACATGGTAAGGATGCTCAAAATATTCAGTGTAGAATACCAAAAGGTTATTCAGATATTTTTTTAGGTTGCTCATTTGCAATTCCTCCTTTCCTTATTTACAAGTTGATTATAAGATAGGTGTAAAAGGATTGCTTGCCAAATCGAAAGAAGATATAGACAAATGTTGCAAAGGGGAGTATTTCATGCAGTTAAAATATGTTGACACAAAAGAGGAGATCATAGCAATAAATAGGAAGTCAAAACATATTGAACCACATCTTCATAATGCACTGGAGATCGTTTGTGTAACAAGTGGAGCATTAGAACTTGGTGTCGGACAGGAACTATACCATATGGAAAAAGGAGATATAGGCTTTGTATTTCCAGATGTTATTCATCACTATCAGGTACTGACACCCGGTGTAAATAAAGCGACTTATCTGATTGCATCGCCATTTACGATAGTCAAATTTGCAGATATCATGCAATCCATGGCTCCTGAATACCCAATCATCAAAGCGGAAAAGGTTGAACCGGAGGTATATAGGGTTATAAATGCAATTTTAGAGACAGAACAGTCGGATATTACTGTTGCACAGGCATATCTTCAAATTGTGTTGGCACGCTGCATAGGAAAATTAAATTTGGTAGAAAAGAGCAGTGTGGGGAGCAACGATCTTATTTACCAGACAGTTTCCTATATATCAGCAAATTTCAAGAAGAAGTTTTCGTTGGAAGAGATGGCAAAAGACCTGGGCGTGAGTAAATATGTTTTATCCAGACTCTTTTCCAAGACATTCCATAGAAACTTTAATCAATATCTTAACGATGCAAGGCTGAACTATGCATGCCATCGTTTGGAAAATACGAGTGATTCTATTACAAATATTTGTCTAGATAGTGGATTTGAAAGTCAGAGAACGTTTAACCGAGTATTTAAAGAAAGATATAAAATATCACCAAGTGATTATCGAAGTACTTGTGTGAAAGAGATGTTGTCATAAAAGGTTCTGTTGATCGAAATATTTACTTTGATTTTACAGTGCTATGTATTTGATTTCATGTGTGGATGATATAATATAAAAATATTTGTAGAAAATAGCGCTTTATTTTATTATGAAAAGAGTAAGGTGTATTCTAAAGAAACAAGAAAGGCAGGGCGCATATGAACATGATAAAATCCATAATCGATTTTAATGAAAAAAAAGGATTCATCTGTGATATGGATGGTGTGATCTATCATGGCAATCAGATATTGCCAGGTGTTCCAGAATTCATCCAGTGGTTGCATGATGAAAAGAAAGAATATTTGTTTTTGACAAATAATAGTGGATATACACCACGAGAATTAAATCAGAAATTGGCTAGGATGGGACTTGATGTGCCAGAAGAACATTTTTATACCAGTGCATTGGCAACAGCCGCATTTTTAAAAGAACAGGCGGCAGGCTGTTCGGCATTTGTGATAGGAGAAGCCGGCCTGTTAAATGCACTTTATGATGTAGGTATCACAATGAATGATGTAAATCCGGATTATGTTGTTGTGGGAGAGGGACGCTCCTATTCATTGGATACATTAACAAAAGCAACGAATTTAGTTCTGAAAGGTGCAAAGCTGATCGGAGCAAACTCAGATGTTTCCGGACCGATTGAGAACGGCATTGCTCCTGCTTGTCGTGCATTGATTGCACCTATAGAAATGGCAACAGGTACACAGGCATATTTCTGTGGGAAACCGAATCCACTGATGATGAGAACAGGATTGAATATGCTTGGATGTCATTCAGCAGAAGCTGTAATGGTTGGGGATCGTATGGATACAGATGTGATTTCAGGAATGGAAAGTGGTATGTCTACTGTATTGGTTCTCTCTGGATGTTCAACGAAGGATACACTCAAAACTTATGCTTATCTTCCGACAATGGTATTGAATGGAGTGGGAGATATCGCCAGTATGGCAAAAGCAAAAGAGGAATAGTGTGATTAGGCAAATACCAGGAGGTAAAGTATATGATGAAACTTGATAATTTTGTAGGAATGATGACAGGACATTTTGATAATAAGGATCAATTTAATAAGATGCAGGCAGAAGGGAAAACATATCCATATGCGGAACATGTAAATACAATCTGTAATGACAAAATAAATAACCTTCCTGAAGATTTCAAAGGAAAATTTGTTGTTGAAGAGAGTTATTATGAAATTAATGGAAAACGTCATGCATCTCCACATCTTTTCCTTATCACGGAAATAGAACAGGGAATTTTACTTTCTTCTTATGAAATTCCAAAAGGAGAAGATAAAAATACATTTTCATATGATTCTATGAAGAATGTTGATTACTCTAAACTAGAAAAATCTGAAAAATTTAATCCGGCACTTTATCATGAAAAGAACGGAATCTGGGAGGGAGGCAGCACAAGCCAGTTCTCTCCGGTAATGACATTCAAACTTTGGGAAAAGTTTTCCAACAATTTTCTGGAAGTATCGGAAAGCATGGAAGTTAATGGAAAGAGAACTTTTGGATATGATGAACCAATAATTTATAAGCGTGTATAATCAAAGGTCTGCATATTGGGATGAACTTCAGTTTGTAGAGGACTCGATGAATTTGCGTAATATTGGGCGTTACATGAATGTTAATTTAAGAAAATAATATGGTAAGCAAAAGCGGGATAACTTTTCAAATATAAAAATAAGCGATATTATAAAAATTCTTTTTCAATTAAAAATAAGAAATAATTATCTGCCGTACGACGGCAAAAGAAAAAAGCCGTCGTACAGCAGTCATTTGACACGCCCGTATAAAACGGCGGCTTTGACTTTTCAAAGTCGCTGTTTCTTTGCGTTTACGCAAACTTATCATATTGAGTGAAGTATCGAAAGTGATTGAAATAGACTTAATCCTGGAGGAATATTTCAACGCAGCATGATAACAAATAAGAATCGAACGTTTGTACTTTTTTCTTGCGTTAATCTATATACTTTCAAAAATTTATTTGATATAATAGGGACTGTTACAAGAACAAACAGTAAAAATATGACAGGACCGGAGGTTAGTATTTTCAGGTATTTCCGAGTGCTGTTTTATCCGCAAATATTAGTTTTGTGACTTTTATTCGTAACGAGGTGAGAAACACATCTATTCACTATAAAAATGAGCTTTTCGTTACGAATCTGGATACGAATTTTTGGCTGATAATGATCATAGTAAAAGTCACAAATGGAGGGATTTACCATGAATGAGTTCAAATTAAAAGCCCCATACAAGCCGACCGGCGATCAGCCCCAGGCCATCGAGAAATTGGTCGAGGGATTTAAAGAAGGCAACCAGTTCGAGACTTTGCTTGGTGTCACCGGCTCCGGTAAGACCTTCACCATGGCGAATGTCATTGCCCAGTTAAACAAGCCAACTCTGGTACTTGCCCATAATAAAACACTGGCGGCACAGCTTTACGGCGAGATGAAAGAATTCTTCCCGGAAAACGCAGTAGAATATTTTGTCTCCTACTACGATTACTATCAGCCGGAGGCTTATGTCCCGTCCACAGATACCTACATCGCTAAGGACGCATCCACTAACGATGAGATCGATAAGCTCCGTCTCTCCGCTACAGCAGCCTTATGTGAGCGCAAGGATGTGATCGTGGTTTCGTCGGTATCCTGTATCTATGGCTTAGGTGCACCTCAGGAGTTTTTTGATATGATGATCTCTCTTCGCCCTGGAATGGAGAAGGACCGTGATGAGGTTATCAAACAGCTGATCGATATCCAGTACACAAGAAATGAGATGGATTTTCATAGAGGAACTTTTCGGGTGCGTGGCGATGTGCTGGAAATCTTTCCAGCTAACTCTACAGACCGGGCAGTGCGTGTGGAATTTTTTGGCGATGAGATCGAGCGGATCACAGATATCGATGTGCTTACCGGTGAGATCAAAAGTGTGGAAAGCCATGCGGCGATTTTTCCGGCGTCCCATTATGTTGTGCCTCAGGAGCAGATCCGCCGTGCGGCAGATGCCATCCTGGAAGAGATGAAACATCAGGTGGAATATTTCAAAAGTGAGGACAAGCTGATCGAGGCCCAGCGAATTGCCGAGAGAACCAACTTTGATGTGGAAATGATGAAGGAAACAGGATTCTGTTCCGGAATCGAGAATTATTCCAGACATCTGACCGGGCTTGCACCGGGGCAGCCGCCGTATACACTGATGGATTACTTCGGAGATGATTTTTTACTTATTATAGATGAGTCCCATAAGACAGTTCCCCAGGTAGGCGGTATGTATGCCGGTGATCAGAGCCGTAAACAGACACTGGTGGATTACGGCTTCCGACTTCCGTCTGCCAAGGATAACCGTCCATTGAGCTTTGATGAATTCGAGAACAAGCTTGATCAGGTAATGTTTGTATCTGCGACACCGGGAGAATATGAGTTTGACCATGAACTTCTCCGGGCAGAGCAGATCATCCGCCCTACCGGACTTCTTGATCCGAAGGTAGAGGTGCGTCCGATCGAAGGACAGATCGATGATCTTGTAGCAGAAGTAAATAAGGAAATTGAAAAGAAAAACAAAGTCCTGATCACGACTCTGACCAAACGTATGGCAGAGGACCTTACGGATTATATGAAGGATCTGGGAATCCGTGTCCGGTACCTCCATTCAGACATTGACACTCTGGAACGTGCGGAAATCATCCGCGATATGCGCCTGGATGTGTTTGATGTGCTAGTCGGGATCAACCTTCTGCGAGAAGGACTGGATATTCCGGAGATCACGCTGGTAGCGATCCTGGATGCAGATAAGGAAGGCTTCCTTCGTTCGGAAACATCCCTGGTACAGACTATCGGCCGTGCTGCCCGGAACAGCGAAGGCCATGTGATCATGTATGCAGATAATATGACAGAATCCATGGAAAAAGCAATCTCGGAGACAGAAAGAAGGAGAGCGATACAGGAGGCTTACAACAGGGAGCATGGCATCACTCCAACCACGATCAAGAAGGCGGTCCGTGATCTGATCGCTGTTTCGAAGAAGGTGGCAGAGACAGAAGTGAAGCTTAAAAAGGATCCGGAATCCATGAACCGAAAAGAACTGACGAAGGTGATCGCTCAGGTAGAGAAGCAGATGCGTGCTGCGGCAGCAGACCTGAATTTCGAGCAGGCTGCTGAGCTGAGAGACAAGATGCTCGAATTAAAAAAGAATTTGGAAGAATTAACGGAATAGGCTGCGAAGCAGCTGACAGTACAACACCCCTGGCTGTTACAGCCAGGGGTGTTGTCGGGTATGCTCGATCTGTTTTTAGGAAAAGCTTATTTTGTAGTTGAAAAGCCCAGGGAGCGCAGGGTGATGCCGGAGCCCTTGAGAAGATCAGCCCAATATGGAACAGCCATATCCAGAGTGTCGTTGGCAAGCTCGGAAGCATCTTTTTGTGTCAGGATCTCATAAGGATCTGTAAGCTTGGAAGAACTGATCCTGGGAGCGGCCTCTGTAACACAGACTGTGCCAGGCAGAATTGCCGATTCTGCCGGGAGTATGGCCAGTACAAAGACTGTCATCAGAGATATCAGGATTTTTTTCCATTTTTTCATAGCGATCCCTCCTTCGAAAAAATATGATGGTTCTCTTTATTGATTGATTATAAGTAAAATTCCGGAGAAGGGCACTGGCATTTGTGCCAGTAACTTTGTTATAAAGAAGAGAAGAAGTTATGTATGCTGTTCCCGATAGGCGGAAGGTGTGATCCCCATTTTCTTTTTGAAGCTGGTGCTGAAATAATATTGATTGGCATAACCACATTTCAGGCTGATCTCCTTCAGACTCATAGTAGTCGTAGTCAGGTAACGGGCGGCTGCGGAAATTCGCTGAGATGTGATAAAGTCACTGAGACTGATTCCCTGATTTTTTTTGAAAAGAGCACTTAAATAAGCAGGGCTTACATTGGCAGAGGCAGCAATATCATTGAGGCAGAGCGTATTGTCAGTGTAGTGTTCGTTGATATAGGAAATCACCAGTTCGCAGAGCTTCTGGTGATAATCATTCATGGAGGAATCAAGCTTCCGACATAAAAGATGGCACAGATCCTTCAGCCATTGACATAGCTCTTCCGTATTATGAAACTCATTTATGTGGTTGTAAACATACAAAATTTTAGCTTCAAGGTCATGCGTATCCAGATTTAATTCATAGAAAAATTTCAGGATCCGGCCAAGAAGAGAATAAATCTGTATGAAAGCGAAATTCTTTGTGCGAAATTTCTGAGTGAGCCAGTCGGAAAAATTCTGAAACCAGAGATCTATGGCAGCGGTATCCTTTTTGCAGAGAAGCCGGATCAGTTCATCCTCCTTTGTATCTGAAAAATCTGCAACAGACAGATCGGAACCCAGAGCCTCTCTTCCGTCAAAGATATTCTGATGCGGGAAAAAGAATCTGTATTCCAGTGCATGTACGGCGCTTTTGTAAGAATGGTTCAGGTTCCAGAAATCCTGGACAATTGTTCCGATACCTGCATTGAGAGAAAGTCCCAGTGGCTGGCAGGCATCTGCGATTGAGGAAATAAGTCCGCTGGTAAGCTGGCGGAAGCTGTTGGACTGACAGCCGCTGTGTCCCAGAATGCACAGATAGCCATCCATATCCGGGAGAAGATACACAAAATCAAGAGAAGCGGTTTCCTCAGTTATCAGATCCTGAAGGTTGAAAAGCTCCATCTGAAACTTTTCAATCCCGTAAACAGCTTTTAGATCCGGAGCATTTTCAAGCTCCAGAATAACAACTGTATAAAAATCATAATTCAGCTCCAGGTTCAGATACTTAAGATAAGGCTTCAGTCGGTAGGCTGCTTCAGAAGACGGAAGGTGTGTGATCTCGCGGAAAAATTTTTCTGTAAGAAGAGGCCTGCTTTGCTTCAGAAGCTGGAGATTTTTCTGTTCCTTTTCCATCAGTGCAAAAGCGTTTTTTACCTTCTGGATAAGATAGGCATAATCCAGAGGCTTTTCGATATAATCCAGAGCACCGAGGAGCAGAGCGCGTCTTGCATATTCAAATTTATCATAGGCACTGATCAGGATGATCTTCACCATAGGATTGATCTCAAGAGCTTGACGGCTCATGGAAATGCCGTCAAGATCAGGCATTTCAATGTCAGAAATGATCAGATCTACAGGCTCTTTTTTCATGGCTTCGATAGCAGAGGTTCCATTGTAGCAGACATGGATGATCTCTGCATTCAGTGTTTCCCAGTCTATGTTTTTTTCGATACCTTCTGCAGATAAGTAATTATCATCTACGATCATTATTTTTTTCATCGATATCTTCCTCCATCTGTTCGAATTCAATGGTGACGTATGTGCCGTTTCCGGGGTTGCTGCGGATCCTTACGGAACCGTTTCCGTATAATGGGTTGGAAATACGGGAACTTACGTTGGAAATTCCAAAATGCTTCTCATAATCAATAACATTATGCTCAATAGCATGGCGCAGCTGTGCAAGGGTTTCGGAGTCCATGCCGGCACCGTTGTCCTCAATGGAGATCACAACCGTATCATCGCCATAAAGAACATGGATCGAAATGAAAACAGCTGGTGTGCCCGAAGAAATCCCGTGCAGAATGGAATTTTCGAGAAATGGCTGAAGTGTAAACTTGCAGATCAGGAAATTTTCGATTCCATCTTCTGCTTCGATCTCCCAGTCCAGATTATCTTTATGACAGAGCTTTTCCATTTCCAGATAAAGCCGGGCAATTTCCAATTCATCTTTAATAGGAATAAGTTCCTTTGATTTACGCAGGGTAAGACGGTAAAAGGCAGTCAGATCTGCGATCATCTGATCAGCAATGTCAAGCTTTCCAAGGGACTGGCAGGTACGGATCGATCCCAGGATATTGTAAAGAAAATGCGGATTGATCTGTGACTGGAGCAGCTGGTATTTCAGACGTTCTTCGTTTACGGAAAGATTTACAATGGACTTCAGGTTTCCGGCTATTGTGTGTTGCATATCTTCAAAGGTGATGCCCAGTCTGTCAATCTCATCATACCTGGAAGGATCATCCGGGTGGGGAACAGTAACGATAGATAGATGTTCCGGGTCATATCCCAGCTGAAAGGCTTCCATTGCATAGGAAAGTGCAGTGATCTTCCGGGTAAGATTTTCGGAAAACAGGATAACGATGATAACAGTAAGGAGCAAGAAAATAAGGACAGTGATCAGTAAGGCACGGATCAGGATGTGCGTGTTGCCCTGAATATAGCTTTCCGGGATTTCGGTAACATGAAGCCAGCCATTGCTTAAGGTGCAGCAGTTATAATATTTGTCGCCGCTGTGAAAAGAAGAATCTGCATTTCCTTTGAGTTTCTGAAACTGTGCTTTGGAAATTCCGGATAAATTCAGTGAGGATGTATTTTTTGCTGCAATCTCTCCGTGATCTGTGAGAATGTAGCTGTATATGCGGGAATCCAAAGCAGCAGGCTGCAGATAAGTGGTAAGCTCTGAAGTGTCCAGAGCAATGCCGTAGGCGTATTCCAGAATACCGGTGGCCTGATTTTTCAGTGCCCGGACGCAGAGGATCACATCGGCAGATGACTTTTTTGTGGACAGTATTTTAGGCAGAGGCATATTGGAAACCGGTATCCAGACAGAGGAAAAGCCTGAACCGGAAACAATATTTTTATCCAGACCATATGCAGAAAGCTCATCTGTGGAAAAGAAGTACAGGCTTTCTTTTGAACCGAGCTGATCGGGCTGCAGAAAAACATATATATGGAAGAAATCGAATGTGGATTTATACAGCGAAATATTGTTTTTCACAGCGGTGAATTTTTTCAGTGCATCTACCTTATTAGAGGAAGGCTGATTTAGGGAGTACATTTGAAACTGTATGGTATCTGCTACATTTTCAACCTGACCGAGGCGGTCGTTCAGCTGAGAGACTAGCTGCTTGTCAGTCATTACGGCAGAATCGATGATATGATCTCTGGCAATGTTATAGGAAATGTGATAGCTGATGAAGGTCAGGGAAATCAGAGGTACCATAGTTGCAATCAGAAATGCGAGCAGGAGCTTATAGCGAAATGAGGAAAAACTGGGTGGGATACATTTGTAGAATTTCATAGTACATATTCTCCTTTATGTCAAAAACAAATTAATGAAACCGAATTCGGCTGTGAAAAAAGCCGTTACAAATATAGATTATATAAAAGGATTATAAAAAATTAACAACAAAAATACAAGAGAACGAAAAATAATATAAATAAATCATAAAATATTGTATTTAGAATGAGGGGGCTCTCTGGTATCCTTAAACCATCAAAAACAGGTGTGGACAAACACGAAAATGTCCAGAAAGGAAGAAAGATATGAAGAAAAAAGTAATGAGTGCAGTTTTGGCAGCAGCGATGGTTGTGGGTATGGCAGGTAACGTGGTTACTGTTTCCGCAAAGGAAAAATATGATCTTACCTTATACAGCGTCAACACCACAGACCCGGATTTTGAGGACTGGCTTGCAAATGTGGAAGATGCCACGGGCCTGAACATTAATGTAATTGCGGCACCTACAGATACAGATACCCGTCAGCAGAAGATCACCACAATGCTTTCCACAGGAGATACTTCCGTGGATGTCATTGAGATCAACGATGAGATGAGCGCGGCATTTAAAAATTCCGGATGGCTGGAAGGACTGAACGATACAGTAATGACAGATGATATCGCTGATCAGTTTGCCCAGGGATATGTAAAGGATATGATCACAGATAAGGACGGAAACATCGTCGGTGTTCCAGGCTATACAGGATATCTTGCATTCTGGGTAAATCAGGAGATCATGGATGAGGTCGGAATCAAATCCATTGATACAAAAGAGGATTTCATGAAGTATATGAAGGCTGTTTCCAAGGACGGAAGATTCGGCTACGGCGGTTCCTGGGAGAAAACCTATGCATTTAACGAGCTTGCACAGTTTGTAAACATGTTCGGCGGCGATTATTTTGACTGGACCAAAGAGGAAAACAAGGAAGCAGTTCAGTTCCTTCACGATCTGGTTGCTAATAAAGAAACATCCATCGAACAGATTGCAGATAAATATGACCAGATGAATCCGAAGATCAATGACGGAAAATACGGATGCTGGTTCATGTGGGGCCTTGGAACAGATTATGCAAAGGCAGATATGCTTGGCGCAGATAAGATCCACATGGAAATGGTACCGGATTTCAGCGGCAAGGGAGAGCGTGCGATCTTTACAGATTCCTGGAGCTATGTTCTCAATAAAGCATCCAAGAATAAAGATGCAGCTGTGAAATTCCTCCAGTATATGGCTGATGAAGGCGGAATGGAAGCTTCCTATAAAGCATTTGACAGATATCCTGCAAGAAAGGATGTTGCAGAGAAGGTAGTTCCGGATTCTGACCCGGCAAAAGAAATGTACAGCAGATATGCAAATGAATGCAATGTACAGGGACGTCCGATGGTGGCACAGACAATGGAATTTATCACCGATATGGGAACGATCTTCCAGTCCTGTATGAAAGACGAGATCACAGTTGATGAGTTCTGCAAGAAGGCTCAGGATGTGGTAGATATGTATAAGTAAAAGATATAAAAAAACAGCAATGTAAAGCAGAGGTAAAAGTCTGCTTTACATTGCTTGATGAACAGGGAGGAAAGTTCCATGACAATAAGTAAAAAAAATATGAAGTGGATACCGTGGCTTTTGATCCTGCCAGTTGTACTGATTCGAGGCTTTACAACAGTATATCCCATTCTGATGACTGTGAAAAACAGCTTCTTTAATATCAGTATCCTTGCAGGTATCAATGAATTTATAGGCTTCAAGAATTACCTGAAGGTATTTTCTGATCCTAAAGTGCTTACATCGATCAGCTTTACGGCAATATTTGTGGTTGCTTCCATGATCTTTCATGTGATCCTCGGAGTTATCCTGGCACTGATCCTGAATATGAAATTCAAAGGCCGCCGTTTTCTGAGGACCATCGTGCTGATCCCGTGGGCTATGCCTGCAGTAGTAGCCGGTATGGCTGCAAAATGGGCATTTAACAATGATTATGGTCTGATCAATGATTTTATCCGCTGGTTTGTACCGGGTTACCAGAACAGCTGGCTGATCAATACAGGTACTGCAAGAGCAGCGGTAATTGCAATGGACCTGTGGAAGGACCTTCCGTTCTTTGCAATTCTTGTACTTTCCGGACTTCAGTTTATTTCCGGCGATATCTATGAGGCAGCAAAGGTAGACGGTGCAAACGGGATCCAGAGCTTTTTCCGGATCACACTTCCGCTGATCGCAAAAAATGTCCTGACTTTATGTATTCCGTTCACACTCTGGAGACTGACAACCTTCGATCTGGTTTATTCCATGACATCTGGAGGCCCTGGAGAGGATACTGCGCTGATCGCATACAGAATCACAACAGAAGCATTTACAAATCTAAACGTAGGATATGCTTCGGCGCTGGCTATGCTGCTGTTTGTTGTAATGGCGATCTTCAGCTGGCTGAATATACGTGTTATGAATAAGTTTGACAGTTAGGGGGAATTATCGTGAAGAATACAGGAAAATATAATGTTTATCATGGAGTGGTAGCCGTTGGAAGATGGGTTCTGTTTGCAGTTGTGGCTTTTCTGATCCTGTTCCCGGTTTACTGGATCTTTATTTCTTCGATCACACCGTCAGGAGAATTGTTTAAAACACCGATCGATTATCTTCCGGATCATCCCACACTGGAAAGCTATAAATTTCTGATACAGAATGTAGGACTGCTTTCAAAGATCGGAAATACAGTTCTGATCGTAGGCATTACACTCGTGATCAGTACCGTGCTGTGTGCAATGGCTGCCTATGGCTTCTCAAGATTTAACTCAAAGGGAGTTTCTGTTGCATTTGCGTTTGTTCTGGCTACCATGCTGATCCCTGAGGTTGTCACAGCCCGCCCGCTGTATGAGTTTATGCAGAAGGTAAAGCTGTATGATACATATCCGGGACTTATCCTTCTTTATATCAGTACCGTTATACCGTTTACGGTTCTGATCCTCAGAAACTTTGTCGGTGAGATCCCGATCTCACTGGAGGAGGCAGCTGCTATTGACGGCGCATCTTTTTCACAGAGACTGTTTACGATCGTTCTGCCGCTGATGAAGCCGGCAATCGCTACGGTTTGCATTATCAACTTTATTACCTGTCTGAATAACTTTTTCACACCGTTGTTTTATTCAAATGGTATTCAGGTACTTTCTGTTTCCATCGTACAGCTTCCGTTACGTGACAACATGTATGGAGTTCCGTGGGATCTGGTCAGCGCCATGGGATGGATCATCCTTCTTCCGATCATTATCTTTGTAGCTGTTTTTGAGAAACAGATCATGGATGGTATCATGGCAGGTGGAGTAAAAGCGTAAATATAATATTTTTAATTTCCAAAAGAGAGGAGAAAACAGATATGTATCAGGCATTTACAGGCGGACTGGGAGGGATCGCACTTGCAAAGCATGGAAAAAGCCGTGCGATCAACGCAGAAAATCCTCATGGAGAAAAAGGCAGAGGCGGTATGGCTGCAAGTCATCTGGGACCGTCCAGAAAAGGAAGCCCGTGTCTCAGGGATATTGAGCCGGGAACTGTGGTAACTCTGGCAGAAATGGAAGGACCGGGACAGATCAATCATATCTGGATCACCGTTGATAACAAGACTACAGAGGCAGATTGCTTTGTACTGAGAGATCTTGTAATCCGTATGTACTGGGATGACGAGGAAACTCCTTCCGTGGAAAGTCCTCTGGGTGATTTCTTCTGCTGCGGATTCGGAAGAGAATGTTTTGTAAATTCTGTTCCGGTGGCTGTTGTTCCAAACAGGGGCTTTAACTGCTATTTCCCGATGCCGTTTAAGAAGAAAGCAAAGATCACACTGGAAAACCAGCATGCAAATAAAATCCCGGCTTTCTTTTATCAGGTAGATTACTGTCTCTATGATGAGCTTCCGGACGATATTGCTTATTTCCATGCGCAGTGGAGAAGGGAACGGTTGACAGAAAAAACAAAAGATTATACAATTTTGGATGGAGTAAAAGGAAAAGGCCATTATATAGGAACCTACATGGCACTTACCACACTGGAACGTTACTGGTGGGGCGAGGGAGAAATGAAGTTTTATATTGACGGAGATGAGGAGTATCCGACCATCTGCGGAACAGGAACGGAAGATTACTTTGGAGGTTCCTGGAGCTTTGCCAAACAGGTGGATGGAAAAACCGTGGAACAGAATTATAACACACCGTATCTGGGATATCCGTATTATTCTGCTCATGACGAACTGATCCACAATTTTTATCATAATGATGACTGCCCGCCAATGAGAGGCTTTTACAGATGGCACTTACAGGATCCGATCTGCTTTGAAGAGGATCTTCGCGTTACGATCCAGCAGATAGGCGTCGGATACCGTGGCCTGTTTGAACGACAGGATGATGTGGCAAGTGTAGCGTACTGGTATCAGACACTTCCTCATGCACAGTTCCAGCCGTTGATGTCAAAAGAGGATAGATGGCCCAGATAAAAAGGGTGGTAGAGATTGAAAAAACAGGTATTTTGCGGGGTATTTGCCCTGGCTCTGGCAGTGACAGGATGTGGAGCCCAGAAGAAGGAGACTGCATCTGATATTGTGCCGGAGAACAGACAGGAACTGACGATCCTTCATGTGGATGCAGACACAGAGGGCTTTGATTCTTTTATCAGTCAGGCGGAAAAGGATCTTGGAATAGAGATCCATATCGAAAAATGTCCGTCTAATGCGGACAATCGCCAGGCCAAAATAGCAACTCTTCTGACATCAGGAGATGATTCTGTTGATCTGATCACAGTAAATGATGAGATGATATCCGAATTTAAGCATAAGGGATTTCTTCTTCCGCTGGAAGATACGGTTATGACAGAGGAGACAGCGGCGAATTTTCCACAGGAATACCTGAAAGAAATATGCATGTCAGACGGACATATTTTTTCGGTACCGTTCAGGATGGATATTATGGCATTCTGGGTGAACCAGGAATTGCTGGATCAGGCTGGTCTGGACAGACTCTCCGGTCTCAGTGATCTTGAGATTCTTCAGAAAAAGCTTCAGAATACGGGAAAATATGCATACGGGGATGCATGGGAGATTTCCTACATATATAACAGTATCAGCGAGTATGTCAATTTTTTCGGAGGAGATTATACAGACTGGACGGATTCGAAAACCAGAGAAGCGGCAGGATATATGAAGCGAATGCTGGATACAGGGATGATATCAGAGGAGAATCTGATCGACCAGCATGATCAGCTGAGTGAAAAATTTATAAACGGCCAGTATGGATGTATGTTCATGTATACCGGTGCGTTGAGTACCTTTCAGAATGCAGGCGTGTATGGAAAAGATAAGATCCATATGGCACCATTTCCGGAATTTGACGAGAAGGTGACCAATATCGCAACCTGGCAGTATGTACTGAATAAAAATTCTGATCATAAAGAAGCAGCTCTGAAGTTCCTTCAGTATGTGTCCGGATATGAGGCCAGTAAAAATTACGGACAGCTGACAAAAATGTGTCCGGCAAGACTGGATGTGATCGAGGATAAGAATTTTGATCTGGATGGCATTGAAATGATCCGGCAATATCTGAAAGATTATAAGCTGAAAGCAAGACCACTGTGTGCCGATTCCATAGAAGCTATTTCGGCTATGGGTACGGAATTTCAGAAATATGTGCTGGGACAGAAAACAGAAGCGGAATTTTTTGCCGGGGCACAGAAATGCATAGACCAGTATTACAAAAAAGCATCGTACTGATGCTTTTTTTGTTGCGAAAAAATAAGAACTTTTTTTCAAAACATATTGACAAATATTTTACATGGTGATATCTTAAAGACTGTAGATGTTAGCACTCCACTAAAATGAGTGCTAACAGATATAAAAAAAGAATCAACATCCGTCAGGAAAGAATAAAAAGGAAAGGAGATGGATTCATGGAAGAGGTGTTGAATGAGCGCAAGCAAAAAATCTTAAAAGCAATCATCAAGACCTATATGGAAACCGGAGAACCGGTTGGTTCCAGGACCATTTCCAAGTATGCGGATCTCAATGTCAGTTCCGCAACGATCCGAAATGAAATGTCAGACCTGACAGATATGGGCTATATCGTCCAGCCTCATACCTCAGCAGGAAGGATTCCTTCAGATAAGGGCTACAGACTTTACGTCAATGAGCTAATGAAGGAGAAGGAAGCGGAGGTCGCAGAGCTGCGAGATCTGATCATTGAGAAGACAGATAAGATGGATAAGGTGCTTAAGAAGGTTGCGAAGGTTCTTGCTTCCAATACCAACTATGCTACCATGGTTTCCGTTCCGCAGTACAGCGGCAACAAGATCAAGTTCATCCAGCTGTCGAGGATGAGCGAGCTTCAGCTTGTGGCAGTGGTTGTCAGTGACAACAACACAGTCCGGAACCAGATCATCAATCTGGATGAGGAAATGGACGACCAGACGATCCTGAAACTGAATCTTCTTCTTAACACCAATCTCAATGGGATCCCGATCCAGGATATCAACCTTGGGATGATCGCCAGACTGAAGGAACAGGCAGGCAGCCACAGCGGTGTGGTGGCAACGGTTCTGGATGCAGTGGCAGCCACCATTCATGTGGAAGAGGAAGATATGGAGATCTATACTTCAGGTGCAACTAACATCTTCAAGTATCCGGAGCTTGCCGATAAAGAGAAGGCAACGGAGCTGATCTCCGCATTTGAGGAGAAGCATGAACTTGCCGATCTTGTAAAAGAACAGATGTCAGATGGAGAGAATACAGGAATCCAGGTTTACATCGGTGATGAGATGCCAATCCAGACCATGAAGGACTGCAGCATTGTAACTGCCAGATATGAACTGGGAGACGGAATGTACGGAACCATCGGGATCATCGGTCCCAAACGAATGGATTATGAGAATGTAGTGGACAGTCTGAAGGAACTGAAGAATCATCTGGATGACGTTTTGAAAAAGAAGAAAACTTAGAAAGGCGGTAGAAAAAAAGTGTCGGAGGAAACAAAGAAAACATCCGAAGAGCAGGAAGCGGAGAAGGAAATCCCCGTAACTGACGGAGATCAGGAAGAAGAAAACCTGACACCGGAGGGAGAAGATCTGCCGGAGGAAGAAAACAATACTCCAGGCGAAGAAGCTGCCTCAGAGGATAAAAAAGAAGAAAAATCAAAAACTTCCTTCTTCGGAAAGAAGAAAAAAGATAAATCTGAGCAGAAGGTGGAGGAACTTACCGATCGCCTGAAGCGTACCATGGCTGAATTTGACAATTTCCGTAAAAGAACGGAAAAAGAAAAATCCAGTATGTACATCATCGGAGCAAAAGAGATCGTTGAAAAGATCCTGCCGGTTGTGGATAACTTCGAAAGAGGTCTTGCACAGGCACAGGAAGGCGATGCTTTTGCAGATGGAATGAAAATGATCTACAAGCAGCTTACCACAACACTGGATGAGCTTGGTGTGAAGCCGATCGAAGCAGTGGGAAAGGAATTCAACCCGGATTTCCATAATGCAGTGATGCATGTGGAGGATGAAGAGGTTGGAGAGAACATCGTGGTGGAAGAATTCCAGAAGGGTTACACCTACAAGGATTTCGTAGTACGCCACAGTATGGTAAAGGTTGCGAACTAACTGACAACAAACTTTATTTTAACAGATACAGACTAAAACAGGAGGAAAAAATCATGGGAAAGATTATTGGTATTGACTTAGGTACAACAAACAGCTGTGTAGCCGTAATGGAAGGTGGACAGCCGACAGTTATCGCAAATACAGAAGGCGCAAGAACAACACCATCCGTTGTAGCATTCACAAAAACAGGAGAGCGTCTGGTAGGTGAGCCTGCAAAACGTCAGGCAGTTACAAATGCAGACAGAACGATCTCCTCTATCAAAAGAGAGATGGGTACCGATTACCGTGTAACCATCGATGACAAGAAATATTCTCCACAGGAGATCTCCGCAATGATCCTTCAGAAACTGAAAAAGGATGCAGAGGCATATCTTGGTGAGAAAGTAACAGAGGCAGTTATCACAGTTCCGGCTTACTTCAACGATGCTCAGCGTCAGGCTACCAAAGATGCAGGTAAGATCGCAGGTCTTGATGTAAAACGTATCATCAACGAGCCTACAGCAGCAGCTCTTGCATATGGTCTTGACAATGAGAAAGAGCAGAAGATCATGGTATACGACCTTGGCGGCGGTACATTCGATGTATCCGTGATCGAGATCGGTGATGGTGTTATCGAGGTTCTTTCCACAGCTGGTAACAACCGTCTTGGTGGAGATGACTTTGATAAGAAGGTCACAGATTACATGCTTTCCGAGTTCAAGAGAACAGAGGGCGTAGACTTAAGCAACGATAAGATGGCTCTTCAGAGACTGAAAGAGGCAGCTGAGAAGGCTAAGAAAGAGCTTTCTTCTGCAACAACAACAAACATCAACCTTCCGTTCATCACAGCTACAGCTGAGGGACCGAAGCATTTCGATATGAACCTTACAAGAGCTAAATTTGATGAGCTGACACATGATCTTGTAGAGATGACTGCAGAGCCGGTTCGCCGTGCACTGTCTGATGCAGGTATCACAGCTTCCGAGCTTGGCCAGGTACTTCTGGTTGGTGGTTCTTCCCGTATCCCGGCTGTACAGGATAAGGTAAGACAGTTAACTGGCAAAGAGCCAAGCAAGAACCTGAACCCGGATGAGTGTGTTGCACTTGGTGCTTCCGTACAGGGTGGTAAACTTGCAGGTGATGCAGGTGCCGGTGATATCCTTCTTCTGGATGTTACCCCACTGTCACTGTCCATCGAGACAATGGGTGGTATCGCAACTCGTCTGATCGAGAGAAATACTACAATTCCTACAAAGAAGAGCCAGATCTTCTCCACAGCAGCAGATAACCAGACAGCTGTAGATATCAACGTTGTACAGGGTGAGCGTCAGTTCGCAAAGGACAACAAATCCCTCGGCCAGTTCCGTCTGGATGGAATCCCGCCAGCACGTCGTGGAGTTCCGCAGATTGAGGTAACATTTGATATTGATGCCAACGGTATCGTTAATGTATCCGCTAAAGACCTTGGAACAGGTAAAGAGCAGCACATCACAATCACAGCTGGTTCCAATATGTCCGATTCCGATATCGACAAAGCTGTCAAAGAAGCAGCTGAGTTCGAGGCTCAGGATAAGAAACGTAAAGAGGCGATCGACACAAGAAACAATGCAGACTCCATGGTATTCCAGGTTGAGAACGCACTGAAAGAAGCTGGCGACAAGCTTGACGCAAACGATAAAGCAAGTGTTGAGGCTGACCTCAATGCACTGAAAGATCTTCTTGCACAGACAGCAAATGCTCAGGAGCTTACTGATTCTCAGGTTGCAGATATCAAAGCTGCACAGGAGAAGATGATGGAGAGCGCTCAGAAACTGTTCTCCAAGATGTATGAGCAGACTCAGGGAGCTCAGGGTCAGGCTGGTCCTGGACCGGATATGGGCAACATGGGCGGAAACGCTGGTGCTCAGGGCGGAAATGAAGCAGGATACGGCGATGATGTTGTAGATGCTGATTACAAGGAAGTCTAAGACAAGTAGGAAATAATTACAATGGCTGATAAAAGAGATTATTATGAAGTCTTAGGTGTGGATAAAAACGCCGACGACGCAACATTAAAAAAAGCATATCGTAAGCTGGCCAAGAAATATCACCCGGATGTAAATCCGGGTGATAAAGAGGCTGAAGCGAAATTCAAAGAGGCGACAGAGGCTTACTCCGTTTTAAGTGATGCCGACAAGAGAAGACAGTATGATCAGTTTGGTCATGCAGCATTCGAAAACGGCGGCGGAGGCGGTGCCGGCGGCTTTGGTGGATTTGACTTCAACGGTGCGGATATGGGAGACATCTTCGGAGATATCTTCGGAGACCTGTTCGGCGGCGGAGGCAGAACCAGACGGGCCAACAATGGACCGATGAAGGGTGCCAACCTTCGTGCACGTGTGAACATTACTTTTGAGGAAGCGGTTTTCGGATGCGAGAAAGAGCTGGAAATCGTTCTCAAAGATGAGTGTACCACATGTCACGGAACCGGAGCGAAACCGGGAACATCACCGATCACCTGTCCGAAATGTAAAGGCCAGGGCCAGATCGTTTACACCCAGCAGTCCATGTTTGGTATGGTACGTAATGTTCAGACCTGTCCGGACTGTAATGGAACCGGTAAGGTGATCAAGGACAAATGCAGTGCCTGCCGTGGAACCGGATATACCTCTTCCAGAAAGAAGATCCAGGTATCTGTACCGGCCGGTATTGATAATGGTCAGTGTATCCGTATCCGTGAAAAAGGTGAGCCGGGAACCAACGGCGGACCGAGAGGAGATCTGCTGGTTGAGGTAAATGTAGCCCGTCATCCGATCTTCCAGAGACAGGATATGAATATCTTTTCAACAGCTCCGATCACATTTGCACAGGCTGCACTTGGCGGTGAGATGCGTATTAATACCGTTGACGGTGAGGTTTCCTATGAGGTGAAACCGGGAACACAGACGGATACAAGAATCCGCCTGAAGGGCAAAGGTGTTCCGTCATTACGTAACAAGAACGTTCGTGGTGACCACTATGTAACACTGGTAGTCCAGACTCCGACAAATCTCAATGAGGAAGCAAAGAAAGCTCTGGAAGCTTTTGATGCGGCATGTGGAAACCGTCCGTCAGAGGACAGCACATCCGAGACTTCCGAAAAAACCGAAAAGAAGAAAAAAGGTTTCCGTGAGAAAGTAAAGGAAATGTTTGAGGAATAAATAAAGTGAAAACAGGAAAGAGGCACAAAATGCCTCTTTCTTTTTTTTCTGTATTCGTGTATATTAAAAGAAGTGCCCGTTTTCGGGACAATAGAAAACAGGCGACAGACTGGAATGAAAATCCGTAAATGTGTATACAGCATAAGGAGATATAAAAGATGAAATGGAACCGTTTTACACTTAAGACAAAAACAGAGGCAGAGGATATTGTGATCTGTACACTTGCCGAGGTGGGGATTGAAGGTGTGGAGATCCAGGACAAGCAGCCGCTGACCGATGAGGATAAGGCACAGATGTTTGTGGATATTATGCCGGAAGGACCAGCAGATGACGGGATCGCATATCTGAACTTCTATCTGGAAGAGGATGCGGATACCGAGGCAATCCTGAAAGATGTGAAGGCTGCACTGGAGGATCTGAGAAGCTTTGTGGATATTGGAGAGGCAACCATCACAGAATCCCAGACAGAGGACAAGGACTGGATCAATAACTGGAAACAGTACTTCCATCAGTTCTATGTAGACGACATTCTGATCGTACCGTCCTGGGAAGAAGTGAAGGCAGAAGATAAGGACAAGATGATCCTCCACATTGATCCGGGAACTGCCTTTGGTACAGGAATGCATGAGACCACACAGCTTGTGATCCGTCAGCTGAAGAAATTTGTGAAGCCGGGAATGGAGATCCTTGATGTGGGAACCGGAAGTGGAATCCTGGGAATCGTTGCACTGAAGCTTGGTGCAGGTCATGTGGTTGGTACAGATCTTGATCCCTGTGCAGTTCCGGCAGTGTCTGAGAACAAGGAGGCCAACCAGATCGAGGAGAAATCCTTTGACATGATGATCGGAAACATCATCGATGACAAAGAAGTTCAGAATCAGGTCGGATATGAGAAATATGATATCGTAACTGCAAATATCCTGGCAGATGTTCTGGTACCGCTGACTCCGGTGATCGTTGCACAGATGAAAAAAGGCGCTTACTACATTACATCAGGCATCCTGGATGTAAAGGAGGATGTCGTAGTGAAGGCTGTAAAAGATGCCGGACTAACGCTTGTTGAGGTGACTCATCAGGGCGAGTGGGTATCTGTGACAGCAAGAAAGGACTGATCTCATGCAGCGATTTTTTGTGGAACCTCATCAGATCGACAGGGACAGACATGAGATCCGTATCACAGGAAATGATGTCAATCATATTGTCAATGTGCTCCGCATGAAAAAAGACGAGGAGCTCTGGATCAGCGATAAGGAAAAAGAATATCACTGTGTGATCGAAAACGCGGGGGAGGATGAAGTCCTGCTTCATATCCTCTATGTACAGGAGCCGGATTATGAGCTGCAGAACCGTATTTATCTTTTTCAGGGACTGCCGAAGGCTGATAAGATGGAGCTGATCATCCAGAAGGCAGTAGAGCTTGGAGCATATTCCGTAGTTCCGGTTTCAACCAGACGCTGCGTGGTAAAACTGGATAACAAAAAAGCAGAAAAAAAAGTATCCCGCTGGCAGCAGATCGCAGAAAGTGCGGCAAAACAGTCCAAGCGTATGCTGGTGCCGGAGGTACATTCTGTGATGACCTTTAAAGAAGCCCTTGTCTATGCAAAAGAACTGGACGTTCTATTGATCCCTTATGAGCTTGCAAAGGGAATGAAAGAGACGAAAGAACTGATCCGGTCGATCGAACCGGGAAAAAGCATCGGTGTCTTTATCGGCCCTGAGGGTGGTTTTGAAGAGCAGGAAGTGGCAGATGCCATGGAAGCCGGTGCGAAACCCATCACCCTGGGACACCGGATCTTACGGACAGAAACTGCGGGACTCGCAGTACTTTCTGTTCTGATGTTTCAACTGGAGGATGAATAAACTATGGAAGCATATTTTGACAATTCCGCGACAACGAGATGCTTCGATGAAGTAAAGGATATTGTCTGCAAAACCATGACAGAAGATTTCGGAAATCCTTCTGCCATGCATAAAAAGGGAATGGAAGCGGAGAATTATGTCCGCAGAAGTGCCCAGACCATTGCAAAATTACTGAAAGTGAATGAAAAAGAGATTCTTTTTACCTCCGGTGGAACAGAATCGGATAACCTTGCTATCATCGGCGGCGTGGAAGCCAACAAGCGTATGGGAAAACATATCATTACAACGGCAGTGGAGCACGCGGCAGTGGCCCAGCCTTTTGCCTATCTGAAAGAACAGGGCTATGAGGTGACTATTCTTCCTGTGGATCATCAGGGCGTTGTAAAGCTGGATGCACTGGAAGCGGCTCTTCGTCTGGATACCATTCTGGTGTCTGTGATGTACGTGAACAATGAGGTGGGAGCCGTGATGCCGGTAGAAGAGATCGGAAAGCTTGTCCATGAAAAAAGTCCGAAAGCACTTTTTCATGTAGATGCCATTCAGGCATTCGGAAAGTATCGTATCTATCCGAAAAAGCTGGGGATCGATCTTCTTTCCGTGAGCAGCCACAAGATCCATGGACCAAAGGGCGTAGGCTTTCTCTATATTAACGAAAAAGTAAGAGTACAGCCGCAGATCCTTGGAGGCGGACAGCAGAACGGCATGCGTTCCGGAACGGACAATGTACCGGGAATCGCAGGCCTTGGCGTTGCCGCAGAGATGGTATATACGGATTTTGATAAAAAAATACAGCACCTTTATGACCTGAAAGAACGGATGGCAGAGGGACTTTCAAAGCTTGGAGACATCACCATCAACGGAATGCCTTTAAGAGAAGGGGCACCGCACATCATGAGCGTGACTTTTCATGGAGTCCGAAGCGAAGTCCTGCTCCATACACTGGAAGAATTCGGAGTATATATTTCCGCAGGAAGTGCATGCTCCAGTCATAAGAGAAAACCGAGTGCAACACTGACAGCTATGGGACTTTCAAGAGCGGATGTGGAGAGTACCGTCCGCATCAGTTTCTGTGAGGAAAATACCTTTGAAGAGGTAGATTACTGCCTGGAAGCACTGGGAAAAACAATTCCGATGCTGCGCAGGTATGCACGTCGATAGAGAATACAGAAGAAAGGGATTTTTATGTTAGTACATGCATTTCTGATCAAATATGCGGAAATTGCCCTTAAGGGAAAAAACCGCTATCGTTTTGAAGATGCTCTCGTACATCAGATGGAGATCGCACTCTCCAAGATCGAGGGAGATTTTGAAGTAAAAAAAGAGCAGGGAAGAGTTTATGTATTCTGCCCGGAGAATTATGATTACGATGAGGCTGTAGATGCGCTGCAGCATGTATTCGGTATTGTAGGCATCTGCCCGGTTATGATCTATGAAGAACAGGGCTTTGAGAAGCTTGCCGAAGATGTTGTGGGTTATATGAAGCAGTGGCATCCGGACTTTAACGGAAGCTTCAAGGTCTGGACGCGCCGCGCAAAGAAATCCTATCCGATCAGCTCCATGGAAGTCAGCGCTGAGCTTGGCGGACGTATCCTGGATGCGTTCCCGGAGGCAAGTGTAGATGTTCATCATCCGGAGCTGGATCTTTCTGTTGAGATCCGTGACAAGATTTACGTATATTCCCAGACCATTCCGGGCGCAGGCGGAATGCCCATCGGAACAAACGGAAAAGCCATGCTTCTTCTTTCCGGTGGGATCGACAGTCCGGTTGCCGGCTATATGATCGCAAAACGTGGTGTCAAGATCGATGCGGTATATTTCCATGCACCGCCCTACACCAGTGAGCGCGCAAAACAGAAGGTAGTGGATCTTGCCCGCCTGGTAGCCAAATACAGCGGACCGATCCGTCTCCATGTAGTTAACTTTACAGATATACAGCTTTATATTTATGATCAGTGTCCTCATGATGAGCTTACTATTATCATGAGAAGATATATGATGCGTATTGCCGAGCATTTCGCTAAAAAAGACCGTTGTCTCGGACTTATCACAGGTGAGAGCATCGGACAGGTTGCAAGCCAGACCTTACAGAGCCTTGCTTCTACAAATGAGGTCTGCACACTTCCGGTATATCGTCCGGTGATCGGCTTTGATAAAGAGGAGATCGTCCGTATTTCCAGAAAGATCGATACCTTTGAGACTTCTATTCAGCCGTTTGAGGATTGCTGTACCATCTTTGTAGCGAAACATCCTGTAACAAAGCCGAATCTTAAGGTGATCCGCCGTTCTGAGCAGAAGCTTTCTGAGAAGATCGATGAGCTTATGGAAACGGCTCTGAATACCACAGAGATCATTGAAATTCAGTGATCCGTTTTTAGATAAGAAAAAACAAACAGGGAACCTCGCTGCAGAGGTTCCCTGGAATTACCGATATATCAGGAAAAGGGAGTTCATTGAGAACAGAAGGATTCTGAAAGCATGAAAAAAGAGGAACTGTATCCGATACAGTTCCTCTCAAATATACAGTATAGATTAGTCGATTGTATATTTGGAAATAATCTGCATTACGTTATCCAGAGCAGCGCCATCTGCATGGATGTTGAGGTCGATCGGCTTGGAAAGATCCAGGCTGAAGATACCCATGATGGATTTTGCATCGATCACATATCTTCCGGATACTAAATCAAAATCGCAGTCGAATTTGCTGATCTCGTTTACGAATGCCTTCACCTTATCGATGGAGTTCAGTGAGATTTTAGCTGTTTTCATTATAATAACCTCCCTTGATAAATTTTTGTTGTTTTACAGCTTTCATCTTACCTGTCAGTACCCAAAAAGTCAAGGTGAAAAGAGATAAAAATTGTTTTAATAATTAGTTAAAGTGTAAAAAAAGTGAGGAAAAATGGGAAATAAAGTTGCATTACACAACCTGGGCTGCAAAGTAAATGCCTATGAGATCGAGGCCATGCAGCAGCTTCTGGAGGAGGCGGGATATGAGATCGTGCCTTTTGAGCCGGGAGCGGATATTTATGTGATCAATACCTGCACAGTAACCAATATTGCAGACAGAAAATCAAGACAGATGCTCCACAAAGCAAAAAAAATGAATCCGGAAGCGATCGTGGTGGCAACGGGCTGTTATGTACAGACCGGTGGCGAGAAACTGGAAAAAGACGAAGCCATTGATCTTGTTCTGGGAAATAACCAGAAGATCAATATTGTGGAGGCACTGGCCGAATATGCGGAAAACAAACCGGGTCATGGTTCCCATGTGATCAAGATCAATCAGACAAAAGAGTATGAGGAACTTTCCATTGATCGTACTGCAGAACATGTAAGGGCATATATCAAGGTTCAGGACGGATGCAATCAGTTCTGTACGTACTGTATCATTCCCTATGCAAGAGGCCGTGTCAGAAGCCGTAACATTGAAAGTGTGCTGAAGGAAGTCCATTCCCTTGCAGAAAAAGGGTATAAGGAAGTAGTTCTTACAGGAATTCATTTAAGTTCCTACGGCGTAGATTTTCCGGAGGAGAAAAAAGAGACACTGCTTTCCCTTATCCGTGCCGTACATGAGATCGAAGGAATCCAGCGTATCCGCCTGGGATCTCTGGAACCGGGAATCGTTACGAGAGAATTTGCCGAGGGGATTGCAGCGCTGCCAAAGGTATGCCCACATTTCCATCTTTCCCTGCAGAGCGGCTGTGATGAGACTCTGGAAAGGATGAACCGCAGATACAGAAGCGGGGAATACAGAGAACGCTGTGAGCTTTTAAGAGAAGTGTATGGAAATCCGGCACTGACAACGGATGTGATCGTAGGCTTTCCGCAGGAATCTGAGGAAGAATTCCGGAAATCCTATGATTTTGTGGACAGCATCCGTTTTTACGAGACTCATATCTTCAAATATTCCAGAAGACAGGGAACAAAGGCAGCTGCCATGGACGGACAGCTGACAGAGGCGGAGAAATCCTTCCGCAGTGAGAAGATGATCGAGCTGCATCATCGTCATGCAGGGGATTATGAGAAATCCATGCTTGGCAAAAACCTGGAGGTACTGATCGAGGAAGAGTATACAAAGGATGGACGGACCTGGTATCTGGGACACAGCCGGGAGTATATAAAAACTGCTGTACCGAAATCGGAAGCTTATGGCGTAAATGATATCGTAATCGTAAAGGCAGAAGGCTTTCTTGAAGAGCATATCATGACCGGTGAAGCCGTGGAGTGAAGAACGGGATCGTATGTTGAAAGGTTGTTTGTTCACTGGTAATATTTTGCGAAGCGTGTTACTGAGAACGGAGTGAACAGTAACGTTGACAGTTTGTATTCGCAATCCTCGTTAAATTTAAGATTGTAATTTATGTAAATTTATATTAAAATAAAAAGGAATATATTTTAAGGACGTGAGAGACAATGGCAGAGAATAATCTGGGAAATACACAGTATTTCAGAACAAAACCGGATCAGGAGCTTCAAGTAAAAGAAGTCCTGGATCTGGTGTACAATGCAATGGATGAGAAGGGCTACAATCCGGTGAATCAGATCGTAGGATATATTATGTCCGGAGACCCGACCTACATCACAAGCCACAAGGGTGCGAGAAGCATGATCATGAAGGTGGAGCGTGATGAGCTGGTAGAGGAGCTTCTCACCGAGTATATCAAGAATAAGTCCTGGGAACGGTAATATGAGAGTACTGGGACTGGACTATGGCTCGAAGACCGTTGGGGTTGCAGTGAGCGATCCCCTTGGCCTGACAGCCCAAGGTGTGGAAACCGTATGGCGCAAGCAGGAAAACAAGCTTCGTCGTACTCTGGCACGTATTGAAGAGATTATTTCGGAGTATCAGGTTACGGAGATCGTTCTGGGATACCCGAAAAACATGAACAATACAGTAGGAGAGCGGGCCGAGAAATCTCTGGAGTTTAAGGAAATGCTGGAGAAACGTACGGGTCTGCCTGTTGTTATGTGGGATGAGAGACTGACTACCATGGCGGCAGACCGTACTCTGGAGGAGACCGGTGTGCATAAGGAAGACCGTAAACAGTATCTGGATCAGGTAGCAGCAGTCTTTATCCTGCAGGGATATCTGGATGCTGCCGCACACAGAAGAGAGCAGCAGGAAGGCGTGGAAGAATGATCGGAAACGCAAATAGATATTTTGAGCGGATCAGGTAGCAAATGCGGATTGTGAATATCCGCTTGACAAGAACGGATAAGGAAGAATTAAATATGGAAAAAATAATATTTCAGTCAGACGACGGCACAGCTGCTGAGTTTTACGTAGAGGAGCAGACCAATATTGCGGGTGTGACTTATCTTTTGGTGTCCGATTCACAGGATGAGGAAGCAGACGCATATATTCTGAAGGATATTTCAGCTCCGGGAAGCACAGAAGCCTGTTATGAGATGGTCGAGGATGATGACGAACTTCAGGCTGTATATGCAGTTTTTCAGCAGATGCTGGATGACGTGAATTTTGAATGGAGGAGCGATTTTTGAAAAGCGAGAACAACGATGACAACAAAAATGCGGAGAGCAGAGTACAAGTTTCCGCAGGCGGTGCCAGAAGAACCGCAGCAAGACAAAAGAATGCCGGATCAAGAACAAGACAGTATCGTGGTGGCAGCAAAAACCGTCAGGATAAGCCTTTCCGGCCAACAGCAAAGAAAACAGCAGCCGGTGGTGCTGTAAAAAACAGCAGAAACACACAGAAACCGGCAAAGACCGGCGGCAGGCCATCCGGTCGGAAAACCGGCCGCAGAACAACATCCAAGCTTAAGATCATACCACTTGGCGGTCTGGAGCAGATCGGAATGAACATTACCGCTTTTGAGTATGGCGACAGTATTGTAGTTGTAGACTGTGGTCTTTCTTTCCCTGAGGACGATATGTTGGGAATCGATCTGGTCATTCCGGATGTAACATACCTTAAGGAAAATATTTCCAAGGTGAAGGGATTTGTGATCACTCATGGACATGAGGATCATATCGGAGCTCTTCCGTATGTGTTGAAAGAGATCAATGTTCCGATCTATGCTACCAAGCTGACACTGGGACTGATCCGCAACAAACTGAAAGAGCATAACCTTATGCGTTCTACCAAATTGAAAGAGGTAAAACACGGGCAGGTGATCAATCTTGGGGATTTCGCTGTGGAATTTATCAAAACGAATCACAGTATCCAGGATGCATCCGCACTTGCTATTTATTCACCGGTGGGAATCGTGATACACACAGGAGACTTTAAAGTTGATTATACACCGGTATTTGGAGATGCCATCGATCTGCAGCGTTTTGCAGAGATCGGCAAGAAGGGTGTGCTTGCACTGATGTGTGAGAGTACCAATGCAGAGAGACCGGGATTTACAATGTCCGAGCGTACAGTGGGACATGTATTTGATAATCTTTTTAATGAGTACCGTACATCCAGGATCATCATTGCAACCTTTGCATCCAACGTGGATCGTGTGCAGCAGATCATTAACACTGCATACCGGTTCGGAAGAAAGGTTGCTGTGGAAGGCCGCAGTATGGTCAATGTTATTTCCGTAGCGTCAGAGCTTGGCTATCTGCAGATCCCGGAGAACACACTGATCGAGATTGATCAGGTGAAGAATTATCCGGACGATAAGGTGGTTCTGATCACAACCGGAAGCCAGGGTGAGTCCATGGCGGCACTTTCCCGTATGGCAGCCAATATCCATAAAAAGATCACGATCAAGCCTAACGATACCATCATCTTCAGCTCCAATCCGATCCCCGGAAATGAAAAGGCAGTTTCCAAGGTCATCAACGAACTGTCTATGAAGGGAGCCAAGGTTATTTTCCAGGATGTCCATGTTTCCGGACATGCCTGCCAGGAGGAGATCAAGCTGATCTACTCCCTCGTAAAACCGAAATATGCCATTCCGATCCATGGTGAGTACCGTCATCTGACTGCACAGAAACACATTGTGGAAGATCTGGGAATCCCGAAGGAGAATATTTTTATCCTTTCTTCCGGAAATGTTCTGGAGTTGGACGGACAGGATGCCAAGGTGACAGGAAGCGTTCATACAGGTGCGATCTTCGTAGACGGACTTGGCGTTGGTGATGTGGGAAATATCGTACTCCGTGACCGTCAGCACCTGTCTGAAGATGGAATCATGATCGTAGTTATGACACTGGAGCGCCACAGTAATGTAGTTCTCGCAGGTCCGGATATCGTTTCCAGAGGTTTTGTGTATGTAAGAGAATCTGAGGATCTTATGGAGCATGCCAGACAGGTTGTGGAAACTGCACTGGATTCCTGCCTGGAGAACAATATCACGGACTGGGGCAAGATCAAAACCGAGGTCAAGGATGCCCTTGGAGAGTATCTGTGGAAACGGACCAAGAGAAATCCTATGATCCTGCCTATCATTATGGAGGCGTAGGTTCATGGATGAGATCAGCATGGAGATTGAGAAGCTTCTCGATGCTGTGCACAGAAGCGATGAATATCAGGAATATCAGAAACAGGCAGCCCAGCTTGAAGCGGATCCTGAGCTGAAAGCCAGAGTGATGAGATTCCGTGGAGATAATTTCAGACTGCAGAATCATTCAGACAAGGATGAGCTGTTCCATATTGCGGAACAGCTCAATCAGGAGTCTGCAAGTCTGAGACAGAACCTGAAAGTAAATGCCTATCTCGACGCAGAGCTTGCGCTGTGCAGACTGATGCAGCGGATATGCAGGACGCTGGTGGACGGGATCGACATACAGATTCCTGACTTATAGGAGGAAAGACTATGGCAGACACAAGAGACAAGGTTGGCAGGGCCGGCGTTTTTCTGGCTGGAGGGGTATTTAAAACCGCTGTATATATCTTTATTATCGTATTTCTGATCTGGGTTGGAAAATCAGCATATCAGTTTGGCTACGATGTGTTTAACCAGCAGGCTATGAGCCCGGGAGAGGGACAGCAGGTCACGGTAGTCATAAAAGAAGGTGCCTCTGCATATAAAGTAGGCAAGACACTGGAGCAAAAGGGTCTTATCAAGGATGCGCTTGCATTTACCATACAGGAAAGAATGTCCGCATATCACGGACAGATCAAAGCAGGTACATACCTTCTCAGTACAGCTTATACACCGACCAGGATCATTGCAGTGCTGTCAGGAGAAGAGAGCAAGGAAGGATCGAACAGCCAGTGATCGTAGAAGAACGCATGCAGACCTATATCAATTCACTGGATATGGGGAATACTCCATTTCTGCAGGAGTTGGAGACAAAGGCACTTGCAGACCGGGTGCCGATCATCCGGAGAGATATGCAGAGCTTTATGAGGATGCTTCTGGCACTGAAACAACCGAAGCGCATTTTGGAGGTGGGGACTGCCGTAGGCTTCTCCACACTTCTTATGTGTGAGTATGGGCCGGAAGATATGGAAATTGTTACCATAGAGAATTATGAAAAAAGAATTCCTGTCGCAAAGGATAATTTCAGGCGCGCAGGAAGAGAGTCACAGATCACGCTTCTGGAGGGAGATGCCGGAGAAATCCTGAAGAATCTTACCGGAACCTTTGATATGATCTTCATGGACGCAGCCAAGGGCCAGTATATCCACTGGCTTCCTGACGTGCTGAGACTGATGAAAGAGGGAAGCGTGCTGGTATCTGACAACGTGCTGCAGGAAGGGGATATTATTGAATCTCATTATCTTGTGGAACGGCGTAACCGTACAATCTATAAAAGAATGAGAGAATATCTCTGGCAGCTGACTCACAGTCCGGTGCTTCGTACATCGGTGCTTCCTCTTGGAGACGGAGCGGCTGTAAGTGTAAAAACAGGAGAACAGGTTTATGAAACGACCAGAACTATTGGTTCCGGCGAGCAGCCTTGAGGTTTTAAAGGTTGCCGTCATATATGGTGCAGATGCTGTTTACATCGGCGGAGAAGCTTTTGGACTTCGTGCAAAGGCTAAGAATTTTTCAAAAGAAGATATGTGTGAGGGAATCGCATTTGCCCATTCCCATGGTGTAAAGGTTTATGTGACAGTAAACATCCTGGCGCATAACCGTGATCTTGAGGGTGTAAGGGAATATCTTCAGGAACTGAAGGAGATCGGACCGGACGCACTGATCATCGCAGATCCGGGAATCTTTATGTATGCAAAGGAAATCTGCCCGGAGATTGAGCGTCACATCAGTACACAGGCAAATAATACCAATTATGAGACTTACCGTTTCTGGTATAACCTTGGTGCCAAACGTGTGGTAAGTGCAAGAGAGCTTTCTCTGGAAGAGATCCGGGAGATCCGGGCACATATTCCGGAGGATATGGAGATTGAAACGTTTATTCACGGTGCCATGTGCATTTCCTATTCCGGAAGATGTCTTCTCAGTAACTTTATGGCAGGAAGAGATGCCAATCAGGGAGCCTGTACCCATCCCTGCAGATGGAAATATTCTGTTGTGGAGGAGAAGCGTCCGGGAGAATACATGCCGGTATTTGAAAATGAGAGAGGAACTTTTATTTTTAATTCCAAGGATCTCTGTATGGTAGAACATATGGAAGATATCCTTACAAGCGGTATTGACAGCCTGAAGATCGAAGGACGTATGAAAACAGCTCTTTATGTGGCAACAGTGGCAAGAACCTACCGCAAAGCCATTGACGACTGTATGGAAAGTCCGGAAAAATATCATGCAAATATGCCGTGGTATCAGGAGCAGATCTCAAACTGTACCTACCGTCAGTTTACCACCGGATTTTTTTACGGAAAGCCGGATGAGAATACCCAGATCTATGACAGCAACACATATGTAAGAGAATACACATATCTTGGATTTGCAGAAGAGATCGATGAGAGAGGTCTGGCAAGACTGACACAGAGAAACAAGTTTTCTGTAGGAGAGACCATCGAGATCATGAAACCGGACGGAAGGAATATTCCGGTCACAGTGGAAGCCATTTATAATGAAGAGGGCGAAGCTATGGAGAGTGCACCACATGCTCAGCAGAGGATCTATGTGAAACTGACTGAGATGCCGGAGGTATTTGATATTCTCCGAAGAGGTGAATGATCCGAAAGGGTGGATAAGAGAGTAAAGGGGAGAACGAAAAGAACGTTCTCCCCTTTACTGATTTTCAGGAAAAAGAGTACGGAGTTTTCGAAGAGCGTTCTTTTCGATACGGGATACATAGGAGCGGCTGATGGAGAGATTTTCAGCAATCTCTCGCTGGGTCAGTGGCTCCTGACCATTCAAACCGTAGCGGCAGCAGATCACCTGGTATTCCTTTGGGGAGAGTACTGTCCGGATACAACGGAGAAGATAGGAAATGCTGTCCCTTTTGAAACAATCATCCACAACATCAACGGGTGGACTTTCAATGATATCGAGAAGGCTGATCTCGTTGCCTTCCCGGTCTGTGCCGATGGGCTCATAGAGAGAAACTTCTCTGGAACGTTTCCTGCGGGCACGGAACATCATGAGAAGCTCATTGTCAATGCACCGTGCAGCATAAGTGGAAAGCTTGGAAGTCCGGCTGGGATCAAAGGTGGAAATGGCTTTGATCAGACCTATGGTGCCTATGGAGATCAGATCATCCTGATCCTCGTCACATCCCTGATATTTTTTTGCAACATGTGCTACGAGGCGGAGATTGTGTTCGATAAGAATATTTTTTGCTTCCGGATCGCCCCTTTGGAGCTGCAGAAGATAGAACTGCTCTTCCGCAAAAGAAAGCGGTTTCAGAAAGGTTTTCAAGGGTTCACCTCAAAGGGGATTTCCTTATAGCTTATGAGCCGGACGTGCTTTTCGTGCTTTTCCAACAGAAACTTTATAAAAAGGACAGAGGCGAACACCTGTTGCGCCACATTCTGATCTGGTGTATAATCATAAAATACGAGTGACAACAATCAGTGTATATTGATGAGGAGTATATATTTTGAAAAAGAGGATAGAACAGCTTCTTAACGGAAAATTTATTTATGAACAGCCTGAGCTTCTGTTTTCACAGGACCGTATTTTCGCTACGCTGAAGGCAGGAGAGACTACAAAGGATGAGATTTATTTCGGTACCGATGACAACCGCAGGATCAGTGGCTTTGTGACTTCATCTGACCGGAGACTGGTGCCCGGATTTGACCGCTTTTCCGGAACCACAGTGCGCATGCCTTATGGGGTAGATGCAGAGGGAATGAAGCCGGGAGAGAGCTTTGAAGGCTGGCTGTGTTTTACTACCAGTATCGGAGAATATAAGCTGCCGTTCACTGTACAGGTACAGACGGAAGAGGTGAAGAGTGCAGGCAGAAAGGTATCTTCTCTGGAAGAATTTCTGCATATTGCAAAGGAAGATTTCCATGAGGCTTACCGGATCTTTACAGAACGACATTTTTCCCTGATCCTGAGTGATCAGAGTGAGAAGATCCGTTCTCTTTATGCAGGAATGTCACAGCAGCCGGTGACCTATCAGCATCTGGAGGAATTTCTGATCGCAGCCGGTGCCAAGGAAAAGGTGACATTGAGTCTGAACAGAGAAGAGGCCGGTTTTTATGATGTCAGTGAATCTGTTCAGGAATCCCTTTATATCCACAGGAGCGGATGGGGACACTTGCGGGCAGATATTGAGGTAAACGGGGATTTTCTGGAGGCAGGCAAGCATGTGGTCACAGAAGAGGATTTTATCGGAAGTACCTGTGAAATAAACTATGTGATCCGCCAGGAAAAACTTGGAAAAGGAAATCAGTACGGCGAGATCATTGTAAAAACCCCATACCAGAAACTGGTATATCACGTTCTTGCATCCAGAGGAACTGAGAGTGCCGTGAACCTGGATCTTCTGGAAAAACAGTACCGGATATCTCTGATGAAGGAATACCTGGGATATCTCTGTAAAAGAACAGATTTTCAGGCCTGGACAGCCTCTACTCATGAGAAGCTTGACCGTATGGGCGAAAACGGACTGAAATATCCGGAATATCAGCTTCTGGAAGCCTATCTTCTTCATCTGGAAGGAGAAGATGACCAGGCTTCAGAAATCCTTGAGCGTTATCAGAATAAATCCTTTCATCACAATGAACTGGAACTGGCAGGGATTTATCTGTATCTGTGTACACAGACCGGGCTGTACCGGGATAAGGAACAGGCCCTCCGCAAGGTACAGAATTTCCAGATGCAGAAGGAAGACAGCTTTATCCTTCTGAAACTGGTATTTGAAATGGATCATACGCTTTCTCCGTCAAAAAAGATCTTTCTGATGGAGGAACTTTTTGAGCGGGGATGTACAAGTCCTTTTCTGTATCTGGAAGCATGGAACAGTATTTGTGCAGATATGTCTCTGCTGCATCGAATCAATGGGTTCTGGGCCCAGGTATTCCTTTTTGCAGGAAAAGAACAGATGCTGACGGAAGAGCTGGTCATGCGCCTGGCATATCTTTCCGGTTATGAGAAAGCTTTTAACGAAAGTCTGTACCGTGCTATGGCCATGGGATGTGAAGCCTTTCCGTCGGATGATACCGTGGAAGCTATCTGTAAATATATTATGAAGGGAAATCCAAGAAAACCGGAATATTTTCAGTGGTTTTCCGCTGCCGTGGACCGCGGGATTCGGATCACACGGCTGTATGAATATTATGTGGAAACACTGGATACTTCTTATCGGAGAGTCCTGCCGAAACCGCTTTTGATGTATTTTACCTATAACAACAATACTCTCGGTGATTCCAAGCGTGCCTATCTGTATGCATGCATCATTGCAGGGAAGGAACGTGATCCACAGACATACGAAAGTTATCGTGAAAGCATGGAAGAATTTGCTTTCCGTAAGTTACGGGAAGGCCGGATGAATGAAAATTATGCCGCTGTTTATCAGGAATTCATGCGGGAACCATCGGACAGCGAAAAAGCGCAGGTGATCGCCTCCAGAATGTTTACCTGCCGGCTGTATACGGATGATCCGAAGGTCCGCAGTGTGATCGTCCGTCACAGACAGATGAAACAGGAAGAAATCTATCCGTGTATCCATGGGATCGCTTACCCAAGGATCTGCAGCGAAGATGCGGCCGTTGTATTTCAGGATGAAAAACAGAGACGTTATGCTGCTACGGTAGATTATAATCTGACACCACTTTTTGATGATCGTGAGATGGTTCCGGCAGTGCTGGAAAAAGGGGCGGATGAACCGGCTGTGCTTTTGTATTACTGTCAGGGTCAGGAGATCAGTCGTAAGAATCTGGGAATTTTTCAGAAACTGGTCCTTTCACCGGCGTTTACCGATGAATATAAGAGGCTGATCCGCAAAAAGATCCTGGATTATTATCGGGATCACGTGCAGGGAGAAGATCTGGATGCCTGTCTGGAGATGATGGATTATCGGGAATATGCCATGGTCGACCGGAAAACCCTTCTGGAGATCCTGATCCAGCGGGGACTGTTTCCGCAGGCTATGAGCGTGGTGGAAGCATTTGGATTTGAAGGAGTAGAGGAGCGTGCGCTTCTGAAGCTGGTAAGCCGTATGATCATCCGCTGTGACTGTGCGGAAGACGAAGAGCTGATCGCACTTTCCTCTCATGTATACCGACAGGGAATCTATGATGAAGTGATCCTCATGTATCTGATGAAATTCCGGTTTGGACCTGTGGATGAACTTCTGGATATCTGGAAAAGTGCCTGTGGGTTTGAGATGGATACCTATAATCTGGAGGAGAGGATCCTTTCTCTTCTGATGTTTAACTGGGATTACCGGCCAGAGGGTGCGGATATCCTGAAAGCATATATCCGTCATTCCGGAAAAGAGAGTGTGATTGGTGCGTATCTGACTCTGATGTCTTACGGAATGTTTGTAAAAGAAATGCCGGAGATGCCTGGACTTAAGGAGTATCTGAAAAATCGCAGAGAAAAGGAGTGGCCCGGAGACCGGATCTGTGACCTGACCCTTCTGAAACTGCTTTCCGAAGAAAAAACTGCTGATGAAGAAAATCTGGAAATGGAGGAAAAAATCCTCTCCTCCTGTGTAAAGGAAGGAATGCTATTTGAGTTTTTCCGGAATCTGGATCAGAGTATCCTGCGACCGTATCAGCTGGATGATAAGACTTTTGTAGAGTATCATACTTCACCGGAGACTTTGGTCACACTGTATTATTCCCTGGATACAGGACTTGGAACTGTACCGGACTATAAAAGTGAACCGCTCAAAAATGTCTATGAGGGAATTTTTGCCAGAGCATTTACATTGTTTTATGGAGAGACCCTGCGATATTATTTCCAGACAGAAGATGAAACCGGTGTACACAAAACGGAAGAAAAAATACTGACCATGAGCCAGAGTAATGACCAGGCATCCAGCAAATATCAGCTGATCAATCAAATACTCTGTGCAAGGAAACTGGAGAAAGATACGGAAGTGAAGGAGAAGCTGGCACAGTATCTCCGGCAGGAACAGTACGTTAATGAAATGTTTGTCATAGAGAAGGAACCGGAAAGATGAATGAAATTCGTGACTTGATCATAGGAATTGATATTGGAAAAGAATACACACAGATCTGTTATTATGACAGAAAAGCAGAAGAAGCCCGTTCTCTTTCCATGAAGGTAGGAGCCAGTCAGTACGAAGCTCCGGGCTGTATCTGCTATCGTACCGATCACGGTGATTACTGCGTAGGCCTGGAAGCAGAGTATTTTGCCAGGGAAAAGGGCGGGATCATGATCGGAAATATCTATGATATCTGTCAGAAGGAAGAAAAGATCCAGGTGGCAGGAGAGGAAAAAGAGCCGGCAGAGCTTCTGGCACATTTTCTAAGGGGAATCCTGAAATTTCTGGGAATCCAGGATATCGTAAAGAATACCCGGTGCCTTTGTATCACATCGCCGGAGCTTAGTACACTTCAGGTACGGAATTATCAGAAGGCCTGCAGCCTTGCAGGTTTTTCCCGTGAGAAATATATGCTTATGGACTATGGCGAGAGCTTTTATTATTATGCACTGGGACAGAAACGGGAAACCTGGAATCGAAGTGTAGGATGGTATGCCTTTGCAGGCGATACGGTAACTTTCCGGAAGCTGACCATCAACGGCTCTTCCAGACCGGTGCTTGTAAAACTGGAGGATCCGGTCAGTACAAAGCTTGAACCGGAAGAAGAGATCCGTGATGTGGAATTTTACCGTTTTATCAGTAAGACTCTCGGCAAAGAGCTCTTCTCCAGTGTGCAGATCACGGGAGAAGGATTTGACCAGCAGTGGGCACAGCAGTCTGTAAAGCTCCTGTGTCATCAGGGACGGAAGGTTTTTTACGGAAACAATCTTTTTGCAAAGGGAGCCTGCATAGCCGGTAAGGACAGGCTGGAGGATAAAAAACTCAAAGGTTACCGCTATTTAAGTGATTCGCTGGTGACTGCGGACGTAGGAATGGATATGCGGGTGATGGGCTCTCCGGCTTACTATCCGCTGATCGAAAGCGGCAGCAACTGGTATGAATGCAGTGCATCCTGCGAGCTGATCCTGGATGATACCAGTGAACTGGTATTTGTAGTAAGTATTCCGGAAGAAACCGAGAAGAAACGTGTGGCCATGGCACTTGAGGGTCTGCCAAAGCGGCCTAATCGGACTTCAAGGCTTTCCCTCACGCTGAAATACGTATCGCCGAGAGACTGTGAGATCACAGTAGAGGATCTGGGCTTTGGCGAAATGTATCCTTCCAGTGGGAAGATCTGGAGGGAACTGGTACGATGGGATGAGCAGGAAGAAAGGAAGCAGGCATGAGCGGATATATTTTATGTCAGGTAAAAAAGGCAGAGAAGCCGTTTTATATCGAAAATATCAGTACCAATATCTATTCTATAGAAGAACTCTGCTATTATCTTTATAACAATCTTTATCTTGTGGACAGCTCATTGATCAGCAGTAAGCTCTGTACCTGGCTGGAGGAAGAACTGGAGCTTCCGAAGCTTGCGGCCAAGCTGAAACCTTATATTGGAAGAGAGGCCGGACTTGAAGAAGTACTGTATCCGATATTTAAAGAGATCAATTATCTGGCTTATGAAGAGCTTAAGACCTTAAACGGGCGCATTGAAGCCAGAAAACGTGAACCTGAAGAAATACGGGAGAAACGCAAAGGTGATGCGCTGATGGAGAATCGGATGTATGTGAATGCACTCCGTGTTTATCAGAAGCTTCTGGAGCATGGCGGGAAAGAAATCACCGGAGAGATGCGTGAAAGGATCCTGCATAATCAGGGATGCGCATACAGTTACCTGTTCCAGATGGATAAAGCGCTGGATTGCTTTTGGAAAGCATGGAAGGAGAATCATTCAGAGAAAGCGCTGAAGGTTTATCTTCTGGCCTACCGCAGTGTTCACAGTGAAGAAGAATACAGGAAACGACAGGAAGATCTGAAGACAGATGAAATGGTAAGGCAGGAAACAGACCAGGCTCTGAAAAGCTTTGCCGGTCTCCCGGAGCAGCATATCGCATCCGGAGAAACCGACAGGATCCTGGAGGATCTCACAAGAGAATATCACAGAAGTACCGGCTCTTAAAGCTGTTCAAGAAGTCCCAGCAGGATCTGCCGGGCTTCTTTTTTTGTATATACGGATTCTTCCTCAGACAGGGAACAGAGGTAATCATTCAGGGCCTGTCCGATACTGGTCTCTTTCAGATAGATACAGAGAAAAGTATCTTTTTCGGAAAGAAAGCAGAGAAAAACGGAATAGTCAGACAGAACTTCCAGATGGATCCCGGTTTCAGGAAGTACGGAAGGCTTCAGGATCCTGCATTTTTCATGTCCCATATCTGTGTCAAGAAGATGCTTGAGGGCTTTTTTTCGTTCTTCTTTCGGAAGAGGGGTCTGATGGTAGGAATAAGGTCCGTCAAGGAGTCCGGTACGGGCAAATTTCCGGATCCCGCTCAGTGTAAAATAATTGCAGGAAAAGGCAGATTCTGTAAAAGAAAAGGAAGTCTGGTTCAGAACCGCTGCCAGCTGGGTATAGACCGGATTGGAAAGATCGATATCCCTGTTATCAAACAATGACTGAATAAAGCCCGGACCATAGGACATCAGTGCAAGGCAGGGATGAGATTCCAGTGCAAAATTTGTTGAGATCTTTGTCTGCATGATAGAACCAAAGATATTAAGGATCTTGTCCGGAGAATCCGACTGCAGGAAGAATTGGCTGGAATTCTCAAGAGCCCGCCGGAATTCCTGTTGATATGCGTGGATCGCTTCCGGATTTTCAGTAAAAATACAGGTCATCATATCCGAGGATAACAGCAGCAGCTTTTTTTCAGTGAGTAAGAAAAAAGGAAACAGTTCATAGCTGGAAAACTCTCGGCCTGTCTGAGTATAGTAATAATATGGCTGGTAGCCCACAAAACCTGACAGGATCGGAAGGAGTGTGCAGAGAAAGGTTTCCAGATTCATGTTGTAATCCGGTGAGGCGGACGGGTTCTGGTGAAGCGGCAGGATCTGGATCACCGGTGGCAGTTTCTCATATTTGGGATAAAGATGGGAAAAGATCTGTACAAGAAGCCGGCAGTTGGCCGGAAGGTTGGTACGGATCGTTTCAGAAGAACCGGAAGACAGGATGTCCTCAAAAAGGTTCAGGACCTTCTTTTCCACATCAAGAGAAAAAGTTCCACGGTAAAAGGGAAAGGATGGAAGCTTGAGAAAACCCTCCCGGGAAATGACCTGCTGGGAGCTGATAACACCCAGAAGCTCCTGTATATATTTGCGGTTGTAATATATTTCTTTTCCGATTTTTTCTATTTTGTATAATTCCATCAGTTCCCGGCGTTGGGAAGGATTGATCCGGAGGGAATCGCAGAACTGGCGCACAAAATCAATACCGGGAAGACGTTTCCCTGTGATCATACGTTGTAGCGAGGTACGGTCAAGTCCCGAAGAAGCAGATAACTGATAAACGTTTTCTCCTGTATCCTTTAGGTATTCCCGGCATTTGTTGCTGAAATCAGACATAGTAGTACTCCTTTTGGCACTTATATGACATTATTATACGAAAACAGATCATGAATTGCAATAATTTGTAAAAAAACAAGGCACAATTAGAAGCACATATTGCGTAGGTCTTTCTTTGAAAATAAAATGTTAATATCAGAAAGAGCATGAGGGAGGAAAACACGGCAATGGCAGTGATGACGATCGCGATATGTGATGAAATACGAAAGGATGCACAGAAGCTGTACAGGCAGCTTTCCACACTGGTCCCTGATGCAGAGCTCCTTCTGTATCGGACCAGAGAGAGTCTTCTGAAAGGACTGGCAGAGGGACACAAGATCTGCGATCTGATATTTCTGGGGCTGGATGGTGATCAGGGCAGGAGTCTGGAAACTGTACGGACAATGCGCCTGAAAGGACATTATATCCCGGTTGTGCTGGTGGCAGAGAATGAAAAATTCTATAAAGAAGCATTTGAAGTGTTTGCCTATAACTATCTGGTCAAACCGGTTGAAAGTGGAGAACTGGAACATGTTCTGGTACATATCCTGGAGGTGTGCAGGCGTGAAGGCGGAAGAGCGTTGTATTTTCGCTACAGGACACGGGTTTATACACTGCAGCACGATCATCTGGCATATATATCCAGTAGTCTTCACAGTGTGACATTTCATCTTACCGATGGAAAAAAGATCAGCTGCAGGGCCAGGCTGGGGGATTTTTCGGGACAGCTGTCAGACAGCAGCTTTCTGAGATGTCATCAGAGCTTTTGTATCAACATGGAGAAGGTAACTTCACTTAAGAAGAACAGTTTTGTGGTCGGACAGACGGAAATCCCAATTTCCAGAACATATCTGAAAACGGCCAGAAAGAAATACAAAGATTATCTGGCAGAGCAGAAGGTTTGCTCTTGACAGCTCCTTTTGGGTATGTTACTATAACCATACGCTTTCACGTGGTAGAGTGACCATGTGATAAAGGGATAACCGAAAAAAGGAGAATGACCATGAAGAAAAGAACAGTTGCAGTAGTAATGGCGGCAGCGATGACAATAGGAATGATGGTAACAGGAGTGAGTGTACAGGCAGGTGTTGAGGATAAGACCCTGATCGTAGGATTTGATGCTGAATATCCTCCGTTCGGATATAAGGATGATAACGGAGAATATGTAGGATTTGACCTTGACCTTGCCCAGGAAGTATGTGATAATCTTGGCTGGGAACTTGTTAAGAAGCCTATCAACTGGGATTCCAAGGATATGGAGCTGAACTCCGGAACGATCGACTGTATATGGAATGGATTTACTATCAACGGACGTGAGGATGACTATACATGGAGTGATCCATACATCAACAATGAGCAGGTGATCGTAGTTGCCAAGGATTTTGAAATTGAGAAGCTTGCGGATCTTAAGGGCAAGAACGTAGTTGTACAGGCTGCATCCGCTGCACTGGACGCATTGAACAACGATGACAATAAGGAACTGAAGGACAGCTTTGCATCTCTTACAGAGAATCCGGACTACAACACTGCATTTATGAATATTGATTCCGGAGCTGCAGACGCTGTTGCTGTTGATATCGGTGTTGCTAACTATCAGCTTTCCCAGAGAGGCAAGGATAAATATGTGATCCTTGACGAGCCAATCCAGAACGAGCAGTATGGCATCGGATTCAAGAAGGGAAATGATGAACTGAAGGATCTCGTATGGGATGAGGTCAAGAAGCTTGACGAGTCCGGTGAGGTTGACAAGCTTGCAGATAAGTATGAACTGGATAAGAGCATGCTCTGCATCAGCGAGGACAAGGATAAGACAGAGAATTCTGATTCAGCAGAAGCTGACACAGAAGAAAGTGCAGACAGCACAGAGAAAGAAACCGATTCTGAATCCAAATGATCCGGTACAGATCCGGCACAGTAAAAGCTGTGAAGATATTTTTTTAGCTATCCAACAGCAGTAGAAATAAGAAACATAGCAGAAGCTTTTGAAGCTTCCGCATAAAAAGGAAATGAGGGTGCTTCGGCGCAGAAAGAGCTGCCGTACACGCTCATTTCCTGTTGTTTACAGGAATTACAGGTATCAGTCCGATAAATGGGACTGATACTCCGAACCAGGAGGAAAAAAATGAGTTTTAGTGTAATGCTCCAGCAGCTGGCAGGAGGAATGCTGGTCTCTATTGAGATCTTTTTTGTAACCTTGCTGTTTTCTCTGCCGCTGGGACTTCTGATCTGTTTTGGCAGAATGTCCAGAAACAAAGTGATCCGTACCATTGTATCCGGGTACATATCCATCATGAGAGGAACGCCGCTGATGCTGCAGCTGATGGTTGTATATTTCGGCCCTTATTTTATCTTCGGGATCCGTATTTCCATGGGATATAGTCTGATCGCTGTATTTATCGCATTTGCCATCAACTATGCAGCTTACTTTGCAGAAATCTACCGCGGCGGCATTGAATCCATGCCGGTGGGACAGTATGAAGCTGCAAAGATCCTTGGATACAATAAGGTGCAGACATTTTTCCGCATCATCCTTCCACAGGTGATCAAGAGGATTTTGCCGTCTATTACAAATGAGGTCATTACGCTGGTCAAGGATACTTCCCTTGCGTTTGTTGTGGCAGTTGCGGAGATGTTTACCATTGCCAAGCAGATCGCAAGTGCACAGACAACAATGATGCCATTTGTGATCGCTGCGATATTTTATTATGTGTTCAACCTGATCGTGGCTGTTGTGATGCAGAAGGTTGAGAAAAGTATGAATTACTACCGCTAACCGGAATGGAGAGTATAAAATATGAAATTATTTGAAATGAAACATATCAAAAAAAGCTTTGACGGACTGGAAGTTCTCAAAGATATCTCTCTTGACGTGGAAGAGGGAGAAGTTTTAAGTATCATCGGTCCTTCCGGTTCCGGCAAGTCAACCATCCTGCGTTGTGCCACAGGACTTGAGACGCCGGACAGCGGCGAGATCATCAAAAACGGTGATGTGGGACTGGTGTTCCAGCAGTTCAATCTGTTTCCGCATTTTTCCGTACTGAAAAATATAGTGGATGCACCTCTGAAGGTGCAGAAGAGAAAGAAAGATGAGGTTTACGCCCAGGCAAGAAGCCTTCTTAAGAAAATGGGCCTTGCAGACAAGGAGAAGGCATATCCTTTTCAGCTTTCCGGAGGACAGCAGCAGCGAGTTTCCATTGCCCGTGCGCTCTGTATGAATCCGAAGATCCTGTTTTTTGATGAACCTACATCTGCACTTGACCCGGAGCTGACCGGTGAGATCCTGAAGGTTATCAAGGATCTTGCTCAGGAGCATATTACCATGGTGATCGTTACTCATGAAATGAATTTTGCAAGAGATATTTCCGACCGTATCATCTTTATGGATAAGGGTGTGATCGCAGTGGAGGGAACGCCGCAGGAGGTATTTTCTTCCGAAAATGGCAGAATGAAGGAATTTTTGGGAAAATTCCATCAGGGTATGGAGTAACAAACGGTTGCTTTTAAAGAGGCAATGTTATATAATTTCAAGAGGCGTGAATTAACCAGAACCGGGCAGATAACGGATCTTTCGCCATTCCGGCCCGGAGGTATGTGATCAGGAGGTAGTAATGAATACAGACAGATATGTTAGCCCGCTGTCAGAGCGGTATGCAAGTAAAGAGATGCAGTATATTTTTTCCCCGGACATGAAGTTCCGCACATGGAGAAAGCTGTGGATCGCACTTGCTGAGACGGAACGTGAGCTTGGCCTTAACATTACCCAGGAGCAGATCGACGAAATGAAGGCTCATGCGGATGATATCAATTATGATGTGGCTAAGGAGCGTGAGCGTCAGGTTCGCCATGATGTAATGTCTCACGTGTATGCGTTTGGCGTACAGTGCCCGAAGGCAAAAGGCATCATCCATCTGGGAGCAACCTCTTGTTATGTAGGAGATAATACGGATATCATCGTTATGACAGAGGCGCTGAAGCTTGTCCGCAAGAAACTTGTGAACGTGGTCGCAGAGCTTTCCAAGTTTGCAGCGCAGTATAAGGACCAGCCAACTCTGGCGTTTACTCATTTCCAGCCGGCACAGCCGACAACCGTAGGTAAGAGAGCAACTCTCTGGACTCAGGAATTCCTGATGGATCTTGAGGACCTTGAGTATGTATTAAGCACTATGAAGCTTCTTGGCTCCAAGGGAACAACCGGTACACAGGCTAGCTTCCTGGAACTTTTTGACGGGGATCAGGAGACCATCGACAAGATCGATCCGATGATCGCAGAGAAGATGGGATTCAGATCCTGCTATCCGGTTTCCGGACAGACCTATTCCAGAAAGGTTGATACCCGTGTGCTGAATATCCTTGCGGGAATCGCTGCAAGTGCACATAAGATGTCCAACGATATCCGTCTTCTTCAGCATCTGAAAGAAGTAGAGGAGCCATTTGAGAAATCCCAGATCGGATCTTCCGCTATGGCATATAAGAGAAATCCGATGAGAAGTGAGAGAATTGCTTCCCTGTCCAGATATGTGATGATCGATGCACTGAACCCGGCGATCACATCTGCAACACAGTGGTTTGAGAGAACTCTGGACGACTCTGCAAACAAGCGTCTCAGCGTTCCGGAAGGATTCCTTGCGATCGACGGAATCTTGGATCTCTGCCTCAATGTTGTAGACGGACTGGTTGTTTATCCGAAGGTTATCGAGAAGAGACTGATGTCTGAGCTTCCATTTATGGCAACTGAGAATATCATGATGGATGCAGTTAAGGCAGGCGGAGACCGTCAGGAACTTCATGAGCGTATCCGTGAGCTTTCCATGGAAGCAGGAAAGAACGTGAAGGTAGAGGGTAAAGATAACAATCTTCTTGAGCTGATCGCAGCAGATCCGGCATTTAACCTGACTCTTGAGGATCTTCAGAAATCCATGGATCCGTCCAGATATACAGGACGTGCCAAAGAGCAGACAGAGGCATTTATCGCCAATGTGGTACAGCCGGTTCTGGATGCACATAAGGATCTGCTTGGCGTTAAGGTTGAGATCAACGTATAATTCCAAGATGTTATAAACATTAAGAAATGAACACAGACAGGAATGACGTGTCTCTGTGTATTACAGGCAGAGAACATGTCGTTCCGAATAATAGAGAAAGACACAAGGAGGAACTGTGTTATGGTAACTGCAGTAGTAGGAGCAAACTGGGGAGATGAAGGTAAAGGCAAGATCACAGATATGCTTGCTGAGAAAGCTGATATCATCGTAAGATTTCAGGGTGGAGCCAATGCGGGCCACACCATCGTAAATGATTACGGTAAATTCGCACTTCATACACTTCCGTCAGGTGTGTTTTACGGACATACGACCAGTGTCATCGGAAACGGTGTTGCACTGAACATTCCGGTATTCTTCAAGGAGTACAACGAAGTAGTAGGCCGTGGAGTGCCGGCACCGAAGATCCTGATCTCCAACAGAGCACAGATGGTAATGTCTTACCACATTCTGTTCGATCAGTATGAAGAGGAGCGTCTTGGAGGCAAGGCTTTCGGTTCCACAAAATCCGGAATCGCTCCGTTCTATTCTGACAAATATGCAAAGATCGGCTTCCAGGTAAGTGAGCTTTTTGATGAGGAAGCACTGAAAGAGAAGGTTGTACGTATCTGCGAGACCAAGAACGTAACACTTGAGCATCTCTATCATAAGCCTCTTCTGAAACCGGAAGACATCATGAATGAGCTGATGGAATACAAGAAGATGGTTGAGCCATACGTATGCGACGTATCTCTCTATCTCTGGAATGCACTGAAAGAGGGAAAACAGGTTCTTCTTGAGGGACAGCTCGGAACTCTGAAAGACCCGGATCACGGAATCTATCCGATGGTTACATCCTCTTCCACACTGGCTGCTTATGGTGCCATCGGTGCAGGCCTGCCTCCATATGAGATCAAGAAGGTCGTAACCGTATGCAAAGCTTACTCCAGTGCAGTTGGAGCAGGTGCATTCGTTTCTGAGATCTTCGGCGAGGAAGCAGATGAGCTGAGAAAACGTGGCGGTGACGGTGGTGAGTTCGGTGCTACTACAGGCCGTCCGAGACGTATGGGATGGTTCGACTGTGTTGCATCCAAATACGGATGCCGTCTCCAGGGAGCTACAGACGTTGCTTTTACAGTACTGGATGTTCTGGGATATCTGGATGAGATCCCGGTTTGCACAGGCTATGAGATCGACGGAGAGGTAACAACAGAATTCCCGACAACTGTGCAGCTTGAGAAAGCAAAACCGGTTATTGAGAAGCTTCCGGGATGGAAATGCGATATCCGTGGAATCAAAAAATATGAGGATCTTCCGGAGAACTGCAGAAAATATGTAGAGTTCGTAGAAAAACATATTGGATTCCCGATCACAATGATCTCTAACGGACCAGGAAGAAGCGACATCATTTACAGATAATTATTTTTACAGTATCAGGATTATGACAACAGGAAGCGCCGGGGAAGAATTTCTCCGGCGCCCTTTTGTTTCAAAGAGATATTCAGTTAAAATAACAGATAGAATAGCGGATGTATCATGTGAAAGGAAGCTCAATGAAAAATTTTAAAAGAATCGCGGCACTTGCAGGTGTTGTCATATTACTTCTTATATTCTGCCTTCCAATGGCATTTGCCTGGGGAAGCAGTGAAAACGCCCAGGCTTTGTTCCGGGGGGCTTTTGCGGCAGCTGTTCTGGTACCGATCGTAGCGTATGTTTTCTGGATGGCGTACCGGATCTGGGGAAATAAGAAGCCGAGAGAGGATGAAAACCGTATGATCGAGAATATTATTTTTGATGTGGGAAATGTGCTGATGGGCTATGACTGGGAAGAGTATCTTCGGAGCTATGACTTCCCGGAAGAAAAGTATCAGAAAATCGCAGATGCAGTATTTCGAAACCCGATCTGGGAGGAACAGGACCGTGGACAGCATGAGGAGTCCTGGTATGTAGATAAATTTGTGGAAAGTGCACCGGAATATGAAGCAGATATCCGTGAGGTGGTACGACGTGATCCGGAGTGTATGCATCTGTATGATTATGCGGAAACCTGGGTGAAATATCTCAAAAATCAGGGATATCATCTCTATGTCCTTTCCAACTACGGAACTTATATGCTGGATCGTACAAAGCAGGATATGTCTTTTCTGAAATATATGGACGGAGTGGTATTTTCCTGTGATGTGCAGCAGATCAAGCCTGAGGTGGATATTTACAAAACACTTCTGAAGCGTTACAGCCTGAAACCGGAGAAATCGGTATTTCTGGATGATCGTGCCGTGAACTGTGAAGGAGCCGGAAAAGCCGGTATCCATACCATCCAGTTTGAGAATCTGAAGCAGGCGGCGAAGGCGCTTGAGAAGCTTGGTGTGAAATGACCTTCAGTGTGAAAAGAGAAACGCAGAGGGCCTGCACCATCGCGAAGCCCTCTGCATTCTAAAGGGGAGGATATGATAAGTATCTCCCGGAACGGCATCTGTTATACAGAAAATATATAAGATCTTGTAATCTTTTATTCCCTGTTCTTCTTCCGGTATTCATCGGGAGTCATTCCATATGTTTTTTTTAAAGTACGTATGAAATGCTCCGGACTTTCATACCCTATAAGTTCACAGATCGCAAGATTGTTGAGAGAGGTTTCACGCAGAGCATGACATGCCTGGTTCAGCTTGATATCCCGGATGATCTGTAAAAATGTCCGTCCGGTGCTGTCCTTTGTAAGGATGGATTCAATATCATTTTCGTGAAAACGCAGCAGCATGGCCCAGAACATGACCAGCATGGAGTTGAGAAAGGTGCAGCTGTATTTTGCGTGGCCGAGATATTCGATATAGAGATTTTCCAGCATGTCATGGATCTGTGCATCATTTCCACTGTGAAAGATCGGATAATTTCCCACGGTCTTGCGGTACAGCACATGGGCATAAAAATGCGTCAGGGCACTGTCAGCAGTCAGTGACTGGAAATGTGAAGCCGGTGGAAAGCGAGGATGAAATGATCTGCAGACTAGATCGTGTCAGCCTTCGTACCCTGCAAAACTGCATGCAGACCGTATTTGAGGACGGCCCTAAGAGAGACCGCCGTCTGTGGCTTGGAGATTTAAGACTTCAGGCGCTTGCAAATTATGAGACATTCCACAACATGAAGCTGGTAAAAAGATGTCTGTATCTGTTTGCAGGACAGACAAAGGACAATGGACAGGTAAGTGCCTGCCTTTTCACAGAACCGAAATTTATTGTGGATGATACCTTCCTTCTGGATTATTCCATGTTCTTCGGAGCAGCCCTCTGTGACTACTACGAAGCATCCGGTGACAAGGAGACCTTAAAGGATTTAAGTGCCTGTGCATACCGTCAGATGGAAATCGCAAAAGAGCAGTTTGCTGAAAAGATCGGGCTGTTCGTCAGTGGCGACGAAAAACAGATCAACTATGCAAGTCAGGTATGGATGATCCTGGCGGAAGTAGTCAGCGGCGAAGAAGGAGCAGAAATACTGGATCGTCTGGTGGAACTGAAACCGGAAAAAGGAATGGTTTCTCCGTATATGAACCATCATTTTGTGGAAGCACTTCTGATGTGTGGTAAAAAAGACCAGGCAATGGAATATATGAAATATTACTGGGGCGGAATGATAAGCCACGGTGCGGATACATTCTGGGAGCTTTATAATCCGGAAAATCCTGCAGAATCTCCATATGGAAGCAGCATTGTCAACAGCTACTGCCACGCATGGAGCTGCACTCCGACTTATCTTCTCAGAAAATATTTTAACTGAAGCAAGTAAGTCCCCTGCGGGGTTGCGGATTTATGTGATCAGCATAAATTCTGTGCATCGCGAAGCGTGTTACTGAGAATGGAGTGAACAGTAACTCTGAAACAGTTAAGACAGGCGGAAAATCCGCCTGCTCTTGACATTGCAGATTTGCACCTGTTATATATAAAGAGCAAGGGCAAAAAGCTCTGTGAAAGAACTTTTCACCCTTCATTATCATAGAAGAATCTTATTTACAGACTTTTTCTCACAGTCTCTCTGTAGTTTACTATTGCTTTTTTGGCAGCATCAAAATCCTTTTCTAGTACATAAATACATGTTGTTTCATTCTTATGATCAATTCCCGATGCAAAAGTATGATAAAAAATCAAGAAAAAAAGATTATTGATAAATGTTGCTTTTTTCAATCTGGTTTCATAAGGAATATTATTTTCATTCAACGTTTGTGTTAACCGCACGAGATGATCCATATTATCAGTTTCACATAATTTAATTTTTCCATTATCCTGAATATTCTTCATAAAACCACCTCCGTACTATATGTACACATATAAGAATAAATAATTTTATTTTGCCACTTGATACCTTTTTCCATTATCGTATGTATTATAATTTTCAGTTGTACTTATCAATAATTTTGTTGTTTTTAAATTTTCTGTTTCTTATTAAAAAACATAATTGCAGGATACACTAACATTTTTTCCATTCACAGTCCCACTGATGTAAGCACCAACTTTATGTCCTAATCCATATCCATACTTTCCTTTTGGCCAATTAGTTGTTGTATTATAGCTATTAATAAAGGTTGCACTACTCGATTTGCTATTAGTACCAAGATCTTGACCCCAAACTATTTTTTCCCTGTCATATTGTAACTTCCTGATATTTTTGTCCAATCATCTCCTGCAGTTTTATGGTAATCCCAAGTTCCATCATCGTACCAAGAAATTCGGGCATTTCCTTTCCATCCATAGAATGTATTGCTATTTGCTTGAGACGGTGCTCTTTTAGCACCGGCTTTTTCATCGCCTACAGATATAATGGCTATAATTTCCTTTCCATCAGCACTACGAGAACACTTAATGTTTTCATCTTCAACATTATATGAAGAGACGAAGCCACTTTTAACATCTTGAATTGTTACAGTTGTTACAATTCTATTTTTTACATCTTTTGCATCCAGCTTTGATGCTACTTTAACGTTATTATTATTTGCAAAAGCAGTTGTACATATAGAAAATAAACATAAAGCAGCAATCATACAGCAGCAATCATACATCTACATAACTATTTGTTAGTCTTCATAAATGTATCCCTCCACTTCTTATATCATTCGTTCTTTATAATAACTGCTAAGGACTGTAATAAGTGAAATACTGAATCCTATTCCCCATATTATAAAAAAAATTTTCTCAATATTCCCTGTTGTTAACGGAACTGTACTTGCTGAAAAGTAGCTATGTGATTAGAAAAATGACAGAATTGGTAATTTTAACGACAGAATCAGGCGAAACAATGCAATTTCCCAGAGTATCAAATAAATACGTCCGGGAATACGATTCTTCAGACATGCATGTGCCATCAAAACCAGACCAATAAACATACTTGAAATAATCAGCATCTGACGTATCATAGTCCAGCACCTCATTTCTCCAGCATTTTCTTTATCTGCCTACGTTCCTCCTCTGATAATTTTTCATGACTCACAAAGGAAGCAAAAAAATTTATTTTTGATCCGTGAAACAGTTTATCAATGAGTTCCTTTGTTTCAAATTCTTCAACATTCTCTTTGGAAATCAATGGTTTGCACATATAGTTGCTTCCATAACGTTCAATAGCTCCTTTTGCAACACATTTTTTAATAACCGTATAAGTAGTATTTTTATTCCAGCCAATCTCTGCGTTTAAAATTTCCGAAATATGTTTAGCTGAATCATCTCCCTCCTTCCATAAAACCTCCATAACTTTAAGTTCTGAATCATATAATTTCGTATTCATAATTACTCCTCTTAGACTATTGCAATAGTTTATGTATTCATACTATTATAATAGTCTCGAATTGTCAATCCAATCTGTTTCAAATCAAATGCCTGCTCCAATTCAAAAGTTACTGTTCAGGGGCAATGTCATTTACTTAAGAGGCAAATAATAGAAATATATTCGACAAGCGTCATAGGCTTACTATATTTAAGGATTTATCTGAAAACTGAGGCGGCTTGTTTGAAAAAAAGCAGTTCTTTATAGCAGTTATTTTTCTTAATGCAACAAAAATATTGGAAAACATCTGTTTATGGGTAACCTTAACAAAGGTAAGCAAAAATTTATTTTTTACTTCCCATTTATTGACAAAAGGTCTATATTAATCGTGAGCAGTTATCATTATCGGTAACAAAAGCTCATTGGTAGTTTGAACCTGGCTTGGTGGCGAAAGGTTCTATTAGGCCTGATTGCTTCGATATTATTGGCAATCAGGCTTTCTATATCTATTGCATTATTTTTAGTCCGGCTGCGAAGATCATCTCTGCATATTTTGATAGCTTCTGAGAAATTAATCTGATATTGCAGTTTTCGGGAATGATCCGGTAATTCAATATGCTGGGAAATAGCAGAACAGTAATTATGCATGATTGTTCTGGCAAACACTTCCTGAACGATATATGTATATTTTTTACTATGGAATGCTTTCAGGCATAACGGATATTTTAAGTCACGATATGCATTTTCCTGTGACCATCGGAGATGATAGAGTTCCTTGAGATCATCCATATCAAATTCAATATCAGGAAGATTTGTAATCAGATTTTCATAAATGCCTGGCGCAATCTCAATCCGGACAATCCGTAAGGATAGCAGATATTCTGTGGATGTTTCTGAAATAAAATCCATTGGAACATCTTTACAGACATAACGGTAATTCTCCAAAAGTTCCGGGTGTTTCAAATTCTTTTTGGCTTTAGTAAAAAATTTCCCTAAGTAAATGACATTGCCTCTGAACAGTAATTCAGTGTGATAAAATAACTCGGATATGAAACAGATGTATTTGATTTCTTCGCCAAAAGATGATATAATAAATAGAAATTGCGAAGCGGAATATAAATCTCCGTCTTATTTATCTAAAATTTTGGAAAAGAGGATCAGACAATGAGCGATATGACAATTCTTGAGCAGTGGCGTTCCATTGCTTATAATCAGAATGCAGATAAGAATAAGCTTCAGCGCTTCTGGGCAAATTATTTTAACATTGAGAAGAATATTTATGAGCAGCTTCTTGAGAACCCGGATGAGATCGTTTCCGGAACTGTAAAAGAGCTTGCTGAGAAATACGGTCAGGACGTTATGACTATGGTTGGTTTCCTTGACGGAATCAATGACAGTCTGAAGGTTCCGAACCCGATCGAGACTATGGATGAGGATACCAAGGTAAACCTTGCATTTGATAAAGAGGCTCTCTATAAGAACATGGTAGATGCCAAGGCTGACTGGCTTTACAACCTTCCTCAGTGGGACAAGATCTTCACAGAAGAGAAAAAGAAAACCCTCTACATGGAGCAGAAGAAATCCGGCACAGTTGTGAAACCGCACAAGGTCGGAAGAAACGATCCGTGCCCATGCGGAAGCGGCAAGAAATACAAACACTGCTGCGGAAGATAATGAGCGTAAAGAAGAATCTGGATTACATTATCGTGTTAGGTGCCCATGTGGACGGAACACGGATGACACTTGCCCTTCTGGAACGAGCCAGAAGGGCCCTTCTTTATCTTGAAGAAAATCCGGGTACGAAGGCAGTGCTCTCTGGAGGAAAAGGCGATGGAGAAAACATTTCCGAGGCAGAGGCTATGTATCGTTATCTTACCGGTCACGGAATAGACGGGGACAGATTGATACGGGAAGAGGAATCTACCAGTACGAAAGAGAATTTGGAATTCAGCTGCAGAAAGATCGGAACTACAGACTGTTCCGTAGGCGTGGTGACGAACAATTTTCATGTATGGAGAGGAGCAGCCATTGCAAGAAAATGTGGATTCCGGGAAGTGGCCATGGTACCTTCCAGGTATCGAAGCTGGCGTCTTTTTATCTACATTCCCCGTGAGATTCTGGCCATTATCAAAGACAAACTCATGGGAAATCTGTAGATCTGTGCGAGAAGAGAAATCTCAAAAATTTTGTCAACATGCGTTGACAAATAAAAATACTGCGCTTATAATGAACCACAGAAAAAGAAATAAAAAACACGTTGACGAGACGAGTAAGCTGTGAAACGTTACAGAGAGAGATGTGAAGTGCTGGAAACATCTTATCGGGAAACAGCCGAAGACTACCTCCGAGTGGCCCCAATCCGGTCCGGTGATTCCGTTATCATCATAATTAAGAGGCTTTGCATCCTGGCATGACTGGGCAGCAGAGCAAGCAGGGTGGAACCGCGAGAATGAATGAACTCGTCCCTTACAGTATGTGATGTACTGTGAGGGATTTTTTTATTGCAGAATCTCTTGCAAAAGCAGACACATACTGTGTACCATAGAAACTTCATTTAAAATGAAAGGAGAAAAAACAATGATCATTACATTAAAAGACGGCTCAAAAAAAGAATATGCGGAAGCAAAAGCTGTGATCGATATCGCATATGACATCAGCGAAGGCCTTGCACGTGCTGCATGTGCAGGAGAAGTAAACGGAGAGGTCGTAGATCTTCGTACAGTTCTTGACAGCGACTGTGAGCTGAATATCCTTACAGCGAAAGACGAGAAGGGCCTTGCAGTTCTCCGTCATACAGCATCTCACGTAATGGCACAGGCTGTACAGAACTTATACCCGGAGGCAAAGGTTGCCATCGGACCATCCATTGATACAGGCTTCTACTATGATTTCGACCACGAGCCATTTTCACGTGAGGATCTTGACGCCATTGAGAAAGAGATGAAAAAGATCATCAAAAAAGGCGCAAAGATCGAGCGTTTTACAAAATCCCGTGAGGATGCCATCGCATACTTTAAAGAGAAAAATGAGCCATACAAGGTTGAGCTGATCGAGGATCTTCCGGAGGGAGAAGAGATTTCCTTCTATTCACAGGGAGACTGGACAGACCTCTGTGCAGGCCCACACCTGATGAGTGTAAAAGGCATCAAGGCATTCAAACTTCTTTCTTCTTCCAGCGCATACTGGAGAGGCAGTGAGAAGAACGCAATGCTTACACGTATCTACGGAACAGCCTATGCTACAAAGGATGAGCTGAAAGAGCATCTGGAGCAGATGGAAGAAGCAAAGAGACGTGATCATAACAAGCTTGGCCGTGAGATGAAGATCTTCACAACTGTAGATGTGATCGGACAGGGACTTCCGCTTATCATGCCAAACGGTGTGATCATGATGCAGGAGCTTCAGCGCTGGATCGAGGATGAGGAGACAAAGCGTGGATACGTAAGAACAAAAACTCCTCTTATGGCAAAGAGCGATCTTTACAAGATCTCCGGACACTGGGATCATTACAAAGATGGTATGTTCGTACTTGGTGATGAGGAGAAGGACAAAGAGGTTTATGCACTTCGTCCGATGACATGTCCGTTCCAGTACTATGTATACAAAGCAGAGCAGCACAGCTACCGTGATCTGCCGATCCGTCTCGGCGAGACCTCCACACTGTTCCGTAATGAGGATTCCGGAGAGATGCATGGCCTGACACGAGTTCGTCAGTTTACTATTTCCGAGGGACATCTGATCGTAAGACCGGACCAGATGGTAAAAGAGTTCAAAGACTGTATCGCACTTGCCCAGTACTGTCTGCAGGTACTTGGTGTTGAGGAAGATGTAACCTATCATCTTTCCAAATGGGATCCGACAAACAAAGAGAAATACATCGGTGAGCCGGAGGTATGGGAAGAGACAGAAGGCCATATCCGCCAGATGCTTGAGGAGCTGAACATTCCATTCACAGAGGATGTGGGCGAGGCTGCTTTCTACGGACCGAAGGTTGATATCAACGCAAAGAACGTATACGGAAAAGAAGACACCATGATCACGATCCAGTGGGATGCACTTCTCGCAGAGCAGTTTGATATGTACTATATCGATGAGAATGGCGACAAACAGCGTCCGTACATCATCCACCGTACATCCATGGGATGCTATGAGAGAACACTGGCATGGCTCATTGAGAAATACGCAGGAATGTTCCCGACATGGCTCTGCCCTGAGCAGGTTCGTGTGATCCCGATCTCCGAGAAGTATAACGATTATGCACAGAAGGTTGAAGCTCAGCTGAGAGAAGCAGGAATCCGCTGCTCTGTAGACGGACGTTCCGAGAAGATGGGATACAAGATCCGTGAGGCACGTCTTGAGAGAGTACCTTACATGCTTATCGTTGGTGCAAAAGAGGAAGAAGAGGGTAAGGTTTCCGTAAGAAGCCGCTATCTTGGCGATGAGGGAATGAAAGAGCTTGGTGAGTTCATTGACTTCATCAAAGAAGAGATCAAGAACAAGACGATCCGTAAGATCGAGGTTCAGGAAGAGAAGAAATAAACAAAACAGATGATTGACGGATAAATAAAAGGCGACCCGTGTGATAGGCGGGCCGCCTTTATTTTTGATCCGGCAATATTGAGACCACGCTGTGATGCGGAGGCGGTCAGTATTGCCGGATATTTTTTATTTAAAATATTTCTCCCTGACGAGTTCAACCGGCATATCCAGTCCGGTCCAGATGTGGAAAGCCTTTACACCCTGGTGGAGCAGCATGTACATTCCGTTAAAGGTCGGACATCCGGCTTCCCGGGCTTCCCTGAGAAGTCTTGTTTCTCTTGGCTCATATACAACATCGGCTACGGTAAGTTCCGGATGGAACAGAGTCTTGTCCGGGATCACGGTGCCTGTCACATCCGGAACCATTCCCACAGAAGTTGCATTGATGAGGAGATTGCTTTCCTCCAGTGCGTCCTTCAGCGCAGTGTGATCATCCATCTCATGAAGGATCATCTCACATTCTGTCATATGAGACATTTTTTCTGCCATGGCAGCAGCACGTTCCCAGTAACGGCTGGTAGGACGTGCAAAAACATGGATCTTTTTTGCACCCTCCAGGGCGGACTGGCCGCAAATCGCCATTCCGGCACCGCCGACACCCATAACGGTGATGGTGCGCCCCTTTACATCACAGCCGGCATCTCTGGCAGACTGGGTAAATCCATAACCATCAGTATTAAATCCCTTTAATTTTCCATTGTCGTTGCGTACGGTATTTACCGCTCCGATCAGCTGGGCAGTGGGAGAAAGTTCATCCAGAAGTTCCACGATCTTATTCTTGTTTGGCATGGTCAGGTTAAAGCCTTTGATTCCGCAGGCTTTCAGTCCCTCCACTGCCTGAGGAAGGGTCTCCTCTGTCACATCAAAACAGAGATATATATAGTCAAGCCCGAGGTAACGAAATGCCTCATTGTGCATTAAAGGTGATACGCTGTGTGCAACGGGGCTTCCCAGAAGGCCGGTAAGCCCGGTATGTCCGGTAATATTGATCATTGTTCGATTCCCTCCTGTATCTCATATAATAGAATTTCTTTACGAAATATAATAAAAAATATTTTAGCACTATAAAGTACGAAAATCAACAAATACAAATATTGTACGGAAATTTATACATTTTTGTCGCCGATTCATAGAAAAAATCTATAAATGTCGAGACAGACAGAAACGACCCGATAAGTTAGAAGAATCGACATCCGGATTTGACAAAATATGCAAAGAGCCTGCCCTATAATAAATACACTTACCAAAGTTGAGAATCGATGGCAGACGAAACAGCAGTGGGGGAAGCTTATGTATCAGAGGATATACATAGATATCGTTTTTATGACGAATTTCCTTATGGATTACATGCTTTTAAGACTTGTGGGAAAATTTCTGCATCTTGACGGGAAACGCAGAAGATGTGTGATATCCGCTGCCTTTGGATCTTTTGTATCCTGCCTGCTTGTATGTGTACCTTTTAAGATCATTTTTCCTGCCGCTGTACTGATCCATGGCGGTTGCGCTTTTTTTATGGCGTCGTTTGCTTTTCGACTGAAAAAAGGCGGCCTTCTTGTAAAAACCATTCTGGCTCTGTATTTCACAGCTTTTGTGGTTGGCGGGATCTATCAGGCACTGGAAACGGAAAGAACCATGACGGTGAAAATATTTCTGCTTTTTCTGGCAGGGATTTATGGCACACTTTATACTCTGGGATGTGTGACCGAGACCTTCCGGTTTGGAAGAAGAAATATTTTTCCGGTCACTTTGAAATATCAGGGGAAGCTGCAGCAGACATACGGCTTTTATGATACCGGAAATCTCCTTATGGATCCTGTGAAAAAACAGCCGGTATCGATCATCAAACAGGAACTTTTGGGAAGCCTGATATCGAAAGAGCAGGTGAAAAAACTGATGGATATTAAAGATAAACCAGAGGCACTGGAAAATACAGGATTTGTCAGTCTGCAGCCGCATTTTCTGAGCTGTCATACCGCAGATGGAAAAAAAGGACTGCTGCTGGCAGTGATCCTTGATGAACTTCTGATCCAGACTCCCGAAAGGGTGGTACATGTAGGAAAACCGGTGCTTGCCATAACATCCGAGCCCTCAGCTTTGGGAGAAGAGTACGAGATACTTTTGAATTCCAGACTATTAAATTGAGAAGGGGGCTTATGTTATGAACAGAGCAGCTGCAAGATCCTATCCGTTTCAGGTAATCCGGAAATTTATGTTCAATCGTCCGGGAGAGGTTTTTTATATTGGTGGAAATGATATCCTTCCGGCGCCGTTGTCAGCGGAACGGGAGGCTGAAGTGATCGAAATGCTGGGAACAGAAAAGGAAAAAGAGGGAAAGTCGGTTCTGATCGAGCATAATCTACGGCTGGTGGTTTATATTGCAAAGAAATTTGATAATACAGGGGTAGGTGTGGAGGATCTGATCTCCATCGGAACCATAGGGCTCATAAAGGCTATCAATACCTTTGATCCGGTAAAAAATATCAAGCTTGCCACCTATGCATCACGATGTATCGAAAATGAGATCCTGATGTATCTGAGGAGAAACAGCAAAACAAAGATGGAGGTTTCCATTGATGAGCCGCTGAATGTGGACTGGGATGGAAATGAGCTGCTGCTTTCGGATATCCTGGGAACGGATGACGATGTGATCTCCAGACGTCTGGAAGATGAGGTGGAGATCGCACTTCTTGGAAAAGCCATCAGCAAACTGACAAAGCGGGAACAGATGATCATCCGTCTGCGATTCGGCATCGGAAATCGGGAAGGAAGCGAGAAAACACAGAAGGAGGTAGCGGATCTTTTAGGAATTTCGCAATCCTACATTTCCCGCCTGGAAAAGCGGATCATGAAGCGGCTGCGGAAAGAAATCGTAAAGTATGAATAGATGAAACCGGAAAAAACGGTTTACCGGACAGGTTTCCCTTATGGAGGAAGTAAAACCAAAAAATATTTTTGAGACACCACAGGGAGATGAGCGTCTTGGATGGACCGGTGATGCAGAAATCTTCTGCCGTACGGCATGCTTCCTTGAAAATACCTATTCCTTCTACCGAAAATGGCTCCGTGATGTGGAGGCAGACCAGACAGAGGAGGGCGGTGTTGCCCATGTTGTTCCGGATATCATTTCCGGAAACGAAGGGTATAATTGGCTCCTTGAGCAGGGAAGTCATTCGGCGGCAGAGAGAAGATTTGAAATTCCGGGAAATACAGTAGAATTTGTCAGAGACCTTCGATATAATAAATACAGAGTGTTTACAGAGCTACAGAATGAACAAAAGAAGAAGGGGTGTGGCAGAATGATCGACATTGCACATGCAAAACAGGAATTCGAAAAATATCTGGATGAATACGACCGGGAGGATGAACAGATCTGTCTGAAGATCGTACATACCTATGGCGTGGTGAAATACGCAGGAGAGATTGCCAGAAAAATGGAATGTTCCGGTGAAGATGTGGAACTTGCGGAGCTGATCGGTCTGCTTCATGATATTGGCCGTTTTGAGCAGATTCGTAGATTTCACAGCTTTGAGCCGGGAACCATGGATCATGCCGTGTTCGGTGCAGAACTTCTCTTCGGGGAGGAGAAGCTGATCCGGCGCTTCGTGGAGGATGATAAATTTGATGAGCTGATCGATGCAGCAATTCGGAAGCACAGTGATTTCAAACTGGAAGGAATCCACGATGCAAGAACACTTTTCCATGCAAAACTGATCCGAGATGCCGATAAGCTGGATAACTGCAGAGTAAAGCTGGAGGCGTCTGTTGAAGCCATGCTGGGAGTCTCTGAGAAAGCTGCAGGAGAAGGGCTGATCTCACCGGCAGTGTGGGAGTCCTGTCTCAGAAGAGAATCCGTGTTATCCGCAGACAGACATGTGCCGGTGGATTACTGGGTATCTTATCTTGCACAGTATTATGATATCAATTTTCCTGAGACCTGTGAGATCATCGAAGAAGAGGATTATATCACCAGGATCGCAGGCCGGCTGACGTACCAGGAACAGGATACCAGAACTAAGCTCCATATTCTCACAGAAGATCTGAACAGGTATCTGGAGATGCCGGCTGTGTCTGTGAAGGAATAGGAGTATAGCAGTTACTGTTCACTGGCCAATGTCCCGCGAGGTGTTTTTTGTGAGCGAAGGTCACAGAAAACCCGAGACATACCGCGCGAATTTATGCGATTAGCATAAATTCTGTGCATTGCGAAGCGTGTTACTGAGAACGGAGTGAACAGTAACTCATAGCAGAGAGACTTGTTATATTTTTTTGTTTGGGGTTGACTTTGAGGCGGTTTTCGCCTAAAATATATTAAAGATACGGCGATGATGAGAATAGTACACAGGGAATTATCTCAGAGAGGGATCTGCTTTGGTGGAAGGATCCTGTGCGTGAACTGTGGAACCGGCCTCGGAGCTCTGCGTGATTGAAGCGTGGCGTGTGTTTCCGGCGTTAACGGGTGTTGAGAGAACAGCTTTTCAGGCTGTTAACTGGGGTGGTACCGCCGAAGTCATTCGGTCCCTTGTGAGGGATTTGGATGGCTTATTTTTTTGTCCGTAAAACGGGATTGTAAATGCAGTGTACGGTTTATGGGACAGAAGAGTGAGCTGGAAGGATTCCGGATTGCTGTGGCTGCCTGACAGCCGGCAATATGTAACAGATCACAAGAAAAAGGAGATTTATCATGGCAAAAGAAAAGAAATTAGTACAGGCCATCACATCTATGGATGAGGATTTTGCTCAGTGGTATACAGACGTTGTTAAGAAGGCTGAGCTCTGTGGCTATACAAGTGTTAAGGGCTGTATGGCAATCAAACCTGCAGGTTATGCAATCTGGGAGAATATCCAGCATGAGCTTGACCGCAGATTTAAAGAAACCGGTGTAGAGAACGTTTACATGCCGATCTTTATCCCGGAGTCTCTTCTTGATAAAGAGAAAGATCATGTAGAAGGTTTTGCTCCGGAGGTTGCATGGGTTACTCATGGCGGCCTTGATCCGCTGCAGGAGAGACTTTGCGTGCGTCCGACTTCTGAGACTCTGTTCTGCGATTTCTACCAGAAAGAGATCCAGTCCCACAGAGATCTTCCAAAGGTATATAATCAGTGGTGTTCCGTTGTCCGTTGGGAGAAGACAACACGTCCCTTCCTTCGTTCCAGAGAGTTCCTGTGGCAGGAGGGACATACTGCTCATGCAACAGCTGAGGAAGCGGAGCAGCGTACCATCCAGATGCTGAACATCTATGCAGACTTCTGCGAGGAAGTTCTTGCGATTCCGGTCATCAAAGGCCAGAAAACAGACAAGGAGAAATTTGCAGGTGCTGAGGCTACTTATACCATCGAATCTCTGATGCACGACGGTAAGGCTCTCCAGTCCGGTACAAGCCATAACTTTGGAGATGGCTTTGCCAAAGCATTCGGAATCCAGTACACAGATAAAGATAATACACTGAAATATGTTCACCAGACATCCTGGGGAATGACAACCCGTATGATCGGTGCGATCATCATGGTTCACGGTGATAACAGCGGACTTGTTCTTCCTCCGAGGATCGCTCCGGTACAGACTGTGATCATCCCGATCCAGCAGCGTAAAGAAGGGGTTATGGAGAAGGCTGACGAGCTTCTTGCAGCACTGAAGGCAGCAGGCATCCGTGCAAAGGTTGACGCTACAGACAAGAGCCCGGGATTCAAGTTTGCTGAGCAGGAGATGCGTGGTATTCCGCTTCGTGTAGAGTGTGGCCCGAAGGATATCGAGAACGGCCAGGCAGTTCTCTGCAGAAGAGATACCCGTGAGAAATACACAGTATCCTTCGAGGAACTTGCAGATAAGGTAAAAGAGCTTCTGGATACCATTCAGCATGATATGCTGGAGCGCGCACGTGCACATAGAGAGGCGCATACTTATGTAGCAAAGAATTATGAGGAGTTCGGTGAGATCATCAACAGCAAACCGGGATTCATCAAAGCTATGTGGTGCGGTGATCGTGAATGTGAGGACAAGATCAAGGAAGATTTCCAGGCAACATCCAGATGTATGCCATTTGAGCAGGAGCAGTTAAGCGACGTTTGCGTATGCTGCGGAAAACCGGCTAAGAAGATGGTTTACTGGGGACGCGCATACTAAAATATAATTTATATTGCAGAAACAGCGGCGGGGCAAAATATGCTCCGCTGTTTTTATCCAATGCGTCGTAAAACCCCTTGCTTCAGCTATGGGGATATAAGACGCGTCCATCGAATTTATGCAAGTAATTGA
>NZ_JANGAA010000023.1:0-67768 GCF_024461705.1 Blautia sp. DFI.9.10 | reverse complement strand
AGGTAACAAAAAATGCCGTATTTATGCGGCTTGTGGCGTTTCGCAAACGCCTATTGATTATTATAAATAAGAGGTATGACAATGACAAGTAAGCAGAGAGCATATTTAAAAGGCCTTGCCATGACAATGGATCCGATCCTTCAGCTTGGCAAGGGTGGTCTTACTCCTGAAAATACCGCTGCTGTTGAGGAAGCTCTTGCAGCAAGAGAGCTGATCAAGATCAGCGTTCTTCAGAACTGTCTGGAGGATCCACGTGAAATGGCACAGGTTCTTGCAGAGAGAACAAGATCTCAGGTAGTACAGGTGATCGGTAAAAAGATCGTTCTCTACAGAGAAGGTAAAAAGGACAAGAAAAAAATCATTCTTCCGTAATCTCGGGAGGTTATAAATGAGCAAAGCAACAAAAAAAATAGGAATCATGGGTGGTACTTTTGATCCCATTCATATGGGGCATTTGATCCTGGGAGAAAAAGCCTATGAACAGCTTGAGCTTGATAAAGTTTTGTTCATGCCCTGCGGAAATCCACCTCATAAACGGAACCGTAAGGGCAGAGCGACTGATGAACAGCGTGCGGAAATGGTCCGTCTTGCCATAGAGGATAATCCTCACTTTGAGCTGTCTCTGATCGAGATGCATGAGGAAGGCTATACGTATACTTACCGGACTCTGGAACAGCTGAATAAAGCGAATCCGGACACAGAGTATTATTTTATCATCGGTGCAGATTCGCTTTTTAATTTTGATACCTGGATGGAACCGGAACGCATTTGTCAGGAAGCAGTACTGGTAGTGGCAACCAGAGATCATACTCCATTGAAGGAACTTGATCAGCAGATGCAACTTCTGTCACAGAAGTATAACGGGAATTTTATTCGACTGGATACCATGAATATTGATGTTTCCAGTGAGCTACTCCGTTCCTGGCATGAAAGCGGGCAGAGTCTCCGCTATTATGTTCCCAAGCCTGTGATTTCCTATATTGAGAAAAACGATATCTATAAAGGAAATGATTCAGATGGGAAAATATGATTTTATCAAGATAAAAAAGAAACTTTCCAAATATCTGGATGAGGCCAGATTTGAGCATACAATGGGGGTTATGTACACTTGTGCTGCGCTTGCCATGGTTTATGATTATGATCTGGAGGATGCACAGGCTGCAGGACTTCTTCATGACAGTGCAAAGTGTATTCCTAATAAAAAGAAACTGAAGCTGTGCAGCCAGCATGATATTCCGGTATCAGATTTTGAAAAGGATCATCCGTTTCTTCTTCATGCCAAACTGGGGGCTTATGTGGCCAGCAGTAAATATGATATTAAAGACGAAGAGATCCTGACAGCGATCACTTATCATACAACAGGAAGACCGGGAATGAGCCTTCTTGAGAAGATCGTATATATTTCAGACTATATTGAACCAATGCGTGACAAAGCTCCGAATCTTGCGAAGGTGCGAAAGATTGCTTTTGAAGATCTGGATGAGTGTATGTATGAGATTTTAAAGGATACACTGGAATATCTGGAGGAAAATCCCAAGGAAATCGACAGTACGACCAGGGATGCTTATGTTTATTATAAAGAACTCCATGACAGAAAAATGCAGGATGCAGCCAACAGACAGGAGGATTAAAATTCTATGAGTATCGAAAAAGAGATGGTCCGGATCGCCTGCAAGGCACTGGATGATAAAAAAGCAAAGGATATCAAGATTATTGATATCCATGAGGTTTCCGTGATCGCAGATTATTTTGTGATTGCAAGTGCTTCCAACCAGAATCAGGTACAGGCAATGGTTGACAATGCAGATGAAATGCTTGGCCGTGCCGGATATGAAGCAAAACAGATCGAGGGAACCAGAAACTCCAGCTGGGTCCTCATGGATTACGGTGATATGATCATCCATATCTTTGATGAGGAAAACAGACTTTTCTACGATCTTGAGAGGATTTGGAGAGACGGCAAGATTCTTGATGCGGAAGAATTTCTTGGTGAGAATGAGTAAAATTTGTTATATTAGTTTACTGTAAAAATATTATGTGAACTAAATAAGAAGAAATCAAAAAGCAGAAGTTTTCTGCTGAAAAAAAAGAGAGATATCTTTGTGGGGCTGTACAGCTACCTTAAAGATATCTCTCTTTTTAAATCACATTACATTGGGTGGGATCTGTTGTTTATATTATCATGAAAAGAAACGAAATACACCAAATACTTTGCCGAGGATCTGCAGATTACCGGTGATGATGATCGGTTCCATATTGTCGTTCTCCGGCTGAAGTCGATAATAACCATTTTCTTTGTAGAAAGTCTTAACTGTTGCAGAATCATCGATCAGAGCAACTACCATGTCGCCGTTTTCTGCTGTTGCCTGCTGCTTTACAAGAACCTGATCTCCATCAAAAATACCTGCATTGATCATACTGTCGCCTTTGACAGTCAGCATGAAACTTTGTTCATTGGGCATATATTCAGCCGGGATCGGAAAGTAAGCATCGATATTTTCCACTGCCAGGATCGGCTGTCCGGCAGCAACAGTGCCTACAAGAGGAACATTGACAACCTCGCGGCGGACCAGATTGAAATTATCATCAATGATCTCGATCGCACGGGGCTTGGTGGCATCTCTGCGGATATATCCGTTTTTTTCCAGAGCTTCCAGATGGGAGTGAACGGAAGATGTGGATTTCAGGTTTACTGCTTCACAGATTTCACGGACGGAGGGCGGAAAACCTCTGTTAAGGATCTCATTTTTCATATAATCCAGTATTTCCTGCTGCTTTTTACTGATTCTGCCATATGTCATGTGTACTTACCTCCCTGGGTTGATTTTATCTGCTGTCGACCATAATATGACAGCATCACGAAATTATATTTTGAATAGTATAACATACTTTTGAAAAAATGGCAAACGGATATTCGGAAAGTATGTTCGCACGTTTTAAAGCTTGTATTCATTTAAATAAAATGTTACAATAAAACGAACTTTAAGAGATGAACGATGTAAAGGAGGCATTCATTTGCCGGATAATAAAGTACATTCCGGAAAAACTCCGGGATTCTTAGCAAAGCTTCGTAAAATTTTTGGTCTGAACATTGGAACTGTAATGTTCGGAGCAATTTTTATCTATATGATCTTTAGTGTGATTCTTTATCTTACAGCTTCTCATATGGAATCTTATCAGGTTCCCTCCGGTCCGTTATCCATGAATGAGACATACACAGGGCTGGCGATCATGACAGAGAACGTAGTGCAGGCAGATGCGGGCGGTTACGTTACATATTACGCAAGGGAAGGTACCAAGATCAATGCCAACGGTGCTGTCTACAGCCTGAACAGTTCAAGATCTGCAGACAATGTAACCTCTCTGAGCAGAGAGGAACTGGCGGATATACGCAGTAATATGCAAAGCTTTTCCAAAGGATTTGATCCCAGCAAATTCAACAGTGCCTATAGTTTTAAATATCAGCTCAATGGAAGCATCCTTCAGTATGCTTCAGACAGTTCGGGAGCTTCTTCTGCAAGCACGACGTCTGAAGATGGAGAGGAAGCCACAGTTACAACAATAGTTTCCAGTGATCCGAATATCCGCCGTGCGCAGACAGACGGGATCATCCTGTATTCTACAGATGGCTACGAAACCAAAACCGTTGATAATGTCACAGCTGCTGATTTTGATCAGAATTCCTATCAGGAAACGGATCTGAAAACAGATGGGCAGATAAAGGCCGGAGATGATATTTATACGATCATTACAGATGAACGTTGGAGTCTTTTGATTCCTTTAAGTGAGAAGCAGGCTGCTAATCTGAAGGAGCGTACATCGATCCGCGTCAAGTTCCTGAAAGATGATCTGACGCAGACAGGAGACTTTTCAATCATGGAGATCGATGGGGCTAAATACGGTAAGATTGATTTTAATAAGGGACTGATCCGATATGCGTCAGACCGGTTTCTGGAAATAGAACTTGTCACGAACAATGTGACAGGTTTAAAGATCCCGTTATCTTCTATCGTAACGAAGGAGTTTTATGCAATACCTTCCAAATATCTTACGACGGATGATGAAACACAGCAATCCGGATTTATGCTTTCCGGAAGAAATAAAAAAGGCGACAGTACGACAACCTTTGTCAATGCCGGTATCTATGGCCGTGATGAGATCACAGACAAAGAAACACAGGAAACAAGCTATATTTATTACGTAGACAAGAATAAATTTAAAGAAGGCGATGCTCTTGTTGATCCGGATAGTGGAGAGAAGTTTATCATCGGAGATACAGAAGTTCTGGAGGGAGTTTTCTGTGTCAATCAGGGATATGCGGTATTCCGCCGGATCGAGATCCTGGATGAAAATGAGGAATATGCGGTTGTATCAAAGGAAACCTATAATGGGCTTGTCCGATATGACCGTATTGTGAAAAATGCAGATAAAGTAAGTGAACAGGATATACTTTACTGATTAAAGGAGGATTTATATCATGGTAGCGGAAAATTTGGCACAGGTGCAGAAAAATATTAATGAATCCTGCAATAAAATTAACAGAGATCCGAATGAAGTCACACTGATCGCAGTAAGCAAAACCAAACCGGTGGAGATGCTGAAGGAGGCTTATGATGCCGGAGCACGTGTCTTTGGAGAGAACAAAGTGCAGGAGATCGTGGATAAATATGATCAGATGCCTTCAGATGTCAAATGGCATATGATCGGACATCTTCAGCGTAATAAAGTAAAATATATTGTGGATAAAGTTGCAATGATCCATTCTGTAGATTCGCTTCGCCTGGCCGAGACGATTGAAAAAGAAGCAGCGAAAAAAGCGGTTATTGTTCCGATCCTTATAGAAGTAAATGTAGCGCAGGAAGAAAGTAAATTTGGTCTGAAACCGGAAGAAGTTTTACCGTTTATAGAACAGATCTCAGATTTTTCACACATTCGGATAAAGGGGCTCATGACAATTGCTCCCTATGTTGATAATGCAGAGGAAAATCGCGAAATTTTCCGTGAACTTAAGAAATTAAGTGTTGACATTGCTGCTAAAAACATTAATAATGTTATTATGAGTGTTCTGAGTATGGGAATGACCGGAGATTACATGGTTGCCGTGCAGGAGGGCGCTACGATGGTGCGTGTAGGCACTGGTATTTTTGGTGCAAGAAATTACGCATTATAAGACTAATAAGATTGGAGATTTAAAATGGGCGTTTTAGACAAGTTTTTAGATGCCATCAAACTGAACGACGATTATGACGATGACGAATTGTTAGATGATAGCCTTCTTGAGGATGAGGACGATTATGAGGACGATTTCCTCGATGAAGATGATGATATGGAAGAGAAACCAAAGAAGAAATTTTTTGAGAAATTTTCCAAGAAAAAAAATGACGAGGAAGAGGATTTTCTGGATGATGAGCCGGAAGATGAAACGGTTAAGGCACCTGTTGCTAAGTCATCTGCAAAGACAGCTGCAGCCAAAGCCCCGGCAAGGCAGGAACGTATTTCCAGACCGGCACCTTCTTCCAAGATTACCCCAATGCGTACAAGCAAGCGTTCTTCCCAGGCTGCAAATATGGAAGTTTGTGTGATCAAGCCTACAACCATGGAGGAAGCAAGAGAAATTGCGGATACACTGGTCGATAATTCTACCGTGATCCTGAATCTTGAAGGAATCGATGTGGAGCTTGCACAGAGGATCATCGATTTTACTTCCGGTGCATGTTATTCACTTGGAGGAAGCCTTCAGCAGGTATCCAGCTATATTTTTGTACTTGGACCATATAATGTAGATATTACAGGTGATCTTCAGAATATCCTTGGCGGTTCTGTGCCGTCTGTTAGAGTGGGTTATTAACCTCATGGATAAAGAAGAACTTTTTGTTAAGAGAATCCGTGAACTGGCAAATCTGGCCTATCAGAGAGATATTACCACATTTACGGATTTTCTTAATTTAAATGAACGGAATATTTTAAACAGTCAGAATTTTCATAAGCTGGGTGTTACAGCGGAAGGTTTTGGCGGATATGAGAATGCAGAGCGTCAGATGGTAGCCTTTCACCCTGATGCTCTTGCTTTTACATGGGATTATCCCATTGATTGTATCCGGCTTGAGCCAAAAGCAGTGAAATTTTCAGAAGATCTGACACATCGGGATTATTTGGGAGCGATCCTGAATCTTGGGGTTGACAGGAGTGTTGTTGGGGATATTCTTATAGAAGATCATACTGCGAGCTTTTTCTGTCTGCGTCAGATGACAGATTTTTTTCTGGAGAATTTGTGTCGTGTAAGACATACCACAGTTGTGGCGTCGAAGATAGAAGATCCGGGTGATCTTCCGAGGCCGGAACTGAAACCAGTTAGTGGAACCTGTGCGTCCGTACGCCTGGATTCTCTGATCGCACTGGCTTTTGGGACTTCCAGAAGCAGTATTGTGCATTGTATTGAAGAGGGGCTTGTTTTTGTAAATGGAAAACTGATCACATCCAATGGTTATGAGCCCAAAGAGGGAGACATCATATCCGTTCGGAAAAAGGGACGTTTTATTTATGATGGAGTATCCCGTCAGACAAAAAAAGGACGTCTTGGGGTACGGATTCTGCTTTATATCTGAACAGCTAGGAGGAAAACGCAATGACAGCATCAAAATTACTTGTAAAACGAGAAGGTGATTTTCATTATCCCATCTGTTTTGAAGAAGATTTTTCTAATCTGGCACAGGTTATGAAGGAAGAAGGACTTGTTGACAGAAAAATCTGCATTGTAACAGATTCTAATGTGGGACCACTGTATGAAGAATCTGTAAAACAGGTTTTAAGTGAGGTAAGTTCCGATATTTCTGTGTTCACCTTTGAGGCAGGAGAAAAAAACAAAAACCTTAATACCGTTTCGGCATTGTATCAGGCCCTGATCCAAAATGGTCTTGACCGAAAAAGTCTGCTTGTTGCATTAGGCGGTGGTGTGGTAGGAGACCTTACCGGATTTGGCGCGGCAACTTATCTCAGGGGGATTGACTTCATTCAGGTACCGACAACACTGCTTGCACAGGTAGACAGCAGCGTTGGCGGAAAAACCGGCGTAGATTTTCAGCAGTACAAAAACATGGTAGGAGCTTTTCACCAGCCACGTCTTGTATATATGAATCTAAGCACTCTTTCTTCGCTTCCGGCAGAACAGTTTGCCTGCGGAATGGGTGAGATTTTAAAAACAGGATTGATCTGTGATGGAGATTTTTTTCGCTATGTATGCTGTGAGCAGAAAGGAATCAAAAAGCTGGATATGGAACAGATTGCCAGAATGGTACGCAGATGCTGTGAGATCAAAGCAGGCGTTGTGGAGCGTGATCCTAAGGAACAGGGAGAGCGTGCGCTTCTTAACCTGGGACATACTGTGGGGCATGCAGTAGAAAAACTTAAGAATTTCACCCTGCTCCACGGACAGTGTGTGGGAGTCGGACTGGTAGCTGCGGCATATCTTTCCATGAAACGAGGACTTCTGACCAAAGAAGAATATCAGGAAATCTGCCAGGGATGTTCGGATTACGATCTTCCGGTGCATGTAGATGGTCTTATCCCGGAAGAAGTTCTTTCCGCAACAAAGAAAGATAAAAAAATGGAACAGGGACATATCAGGTTTATCCTGATGGATGGTATCGGAAAAAGCTTTATCGACAAAACAGTTACCGATGAAGAAATGCTTTCCTGTATTCAGGAGATAACTCTATGATCAGTCGTGTTAACCATCATCAGAAAATGTCTTTTAGTAAGTGTATGTCGGGGGACATTTTTTTGCTGATCTTACTCGTGGCTGCGGATCAGGGAGCAAAATGGCTGTCATATCTGTATCTGAAAGGACAACCATCGGTTTCGCTAATCCCCGGTGTACTTGAACTTCATTATCTCTATCCGGAAAACAGGGGAATTGCGTTTGGAATGTTTCAGGGAAGTGTACTCTTTTTTGCCATTGTGAGTGTACTGTTTCTGGGAGTGATCCTCTATGCATGGATCCGTATTCCGAAAGAGCGGTTTTATCTGCCGTTGCTCACCATTGCTACAGTACTTGCAGCTGGTGCACTGGGAAATTTTATCGATCGTTTTTTCAGAGGATATGTGATCGATTTTATCTATTTCTCCCTGATCGATTTTCCGGTATTTAATCTTGCGGATGTTTATGTGGTTGTAAGTGGAATTTTTCTGATCCTGTTTGTATGCACGAAATACAGAGATGATGATTTTGCGTTTCTGAATATCAAACAGTGATCCGGGCAGAGATATAATGCATTTGTCTGTTCTTGTAGGAGATATAAATGGAAATATATGATTATACAGTAGAAAAAGAAGAATCAGGTATACGAATCGACCGCTATCTTGCTGAGAAAGACAGCGGTCTTTCCAGGTCTTTCCTTCAGAAACTTCTGAAAGAAGGACAGATTACCGTGGGAGAGAAGGCTGCCAAATCTAATTATAAGGTCCGTGAAAATGACAGGATCCATCTGGAGATCCCGGATTCCAGTGAGCCGGATATCGTTCCGGAGGATATTCCGCTGGATATTCTTTACGAGGATGAAGATGTACTGATCGTTAATAAACCCAAAGGGATGGTTGTACATCCTGCAGCCGGGCATTATCAGGGAACACTGGTCAATGCAGTTATGGCACATTGTGGTGACAGCCTTTCCGGTATTAACGGAGTGATGCGGCCTGGAATTGTCCACAGAATTGATAAGGATACCACCGGGGCACTGTTGATATGCAAAAATGATATTGCTCACCGGGATCTGGCAGAACAGCTGAAATGTCACAGTATCCGCAGACGCTACCGGGCAGTTGTGCAGGGAAATCTGAAAGAGGATGAGGGAACCATAGAGGGACCTATTGGACGGCATCCGACAGATCGTAAAAAAATGGCCATCAATCATAAAAATGGTAAAGATGCAATAACACATTACAAAGTGCTGGAACGTTTTGGCGAGGCCACGTATGTGGAATGTCGTCTTGAAACAGGACGTACCCACCAGATCCGTGTGCACATGGCCAGTATCGGACATCCGCTTCTTGGGGACACGGTGTATGGTTCATCCAGAAATCCCTATCATCTGGAGGGACAGGCACTTCATGCAATGATCCTTGGATTTGTTCATCCACGTACCGGGGAATATATGGAATTTACAGCCCCACTTCCGGAATATTTTGTTAAATTGCTGACAAAATTGCGAAAATAGCTGGAAAACTTGTGGAATATAGTGTATAATAACTATATTAAAGAGGAAGCGGAGTTAATATTTGCAAATTCGCTGAATCTGAGCAGAAAGGATGTGGCTGTTATGAGTAACAATACAACAAGTTCTATTATTACTATCGGTCGTAAATATGGCAGCGCCGGAAGACAGATCGGCCAGGAAGTTGCTAAATATTTTGGAATCAAATGTTATGATAAAGAGCTGCTGGAGCACGCAGCCAATGACAGTGGGATCTGCAAGGAGCTGTTTGAGCATCATGATGAGAAGCCAACAAACAGTTTTCTTTATTCTCTTGTAATGGATACTTATTCATTTGGGTATTCCTCAGCCGGATTTACAGACATGCCTATGAACCATAAGATTTTTCTTGCACAGTTTGAGGCAATCAAGAAGCTGGCTTCAGAAGGTCCCTGTGTAATGGTCGGCAGATGTGCGGATTATGCACTTGCAGATAATCCGGATTGTTTCAGTGTATTTGTTCATGCAAACCTTGACTGGCGTATCAACCGTATTGCTCAGAAATACAATAAAAATGCCAAAGAGGCCAAGGACATGATCAACAAAACAGACAAAAGCCGTTCCAGCTACTATAATTATTATACCAACAAGAAATGGGGATCTGCGGACAGCTATAATCTTTGTCTGGATAGCAGCAAGCTTGGCATTGATGGAACTGCGAAGGCAATTATCGAAGCCATTCACATTTATGACAGCCTGAAAAAATAAACATCAGATTTTTAGGCACCCTGCCATTTTATGGCGGGGTGTTTTCTGTATCAGCGCGATACCCTGAAGTCGGAATTTATCTTTGCAGGTTATTGGAAAATAATGTTTATGTTTTTTTTAGACACAAACCAGAGATGCTATGTTATAATCACCTGGTGGAGGAAATTACTATGAAAATTCGTTGGAACCATCGCTATGTGCAGTTAGGTGTGACTGCATTTCTGGTTATTGCTGCCAGTATTTTATTTTATTACGGGATTTTCCATATGAAATCTCTGATCACCGGAATTAAAACATTTTTCGGTATTATGGCGCCGATCATTTACGGAGCTGCCATAGCATATCTGCTAACCCCCATTGTTAATTTTCTGGAGCGGAAGATCATTTTTCCGATTTTTGAAAAAAGGAATAAAACACTTCAGAAAAAGGGGAGGAAAGTAGTACGCTGGATCTGTGTGATCCTTTCTGTATTTCTTATGTTTCTGGTCATTTATGCCCTTGTCATGATGATCCTTCCTCAATTGATTCGAAGCATCATGAATATTATTTACAGTTTTCCTCATTACGTAAGTGTAGTGGAAAACTGGTTAAACTCCGTCGTGGAAAAGGGATGGAAACTGAATCCGGATATGATCAGCCAGATCAACCAGTATTCCAGCAGATTACAGGAGTATCTGACAAATACGATCCTTCCCCAGATGCAGTTTATGATGAAAAATATATCCGCAAGCTTTCTGGATCTTCTTGTTTTTTTGAAGAATTTCCTTATTGGAGCGATCGTATCTCTTTATATACTGGCGGATAAAGAGGGATTTGTTGCCAAGGCAAAAATGGCTGTTTATGCAGTTCTTCCAACCAAATGGGCAACCTTTCTTGTTCATTCCATGCGTTTTACGCATAAAACCTTTGGTGGATTTATCAGCGGAAAGATCCTGGATTCCGCAATTATCGGTGTATTGTGTTATGTTGGAACATCGATCATCGGAACCCCATATGCGATTCTGGTCAGTGTGATCGTCGGTGTTACAAATGTTATTCCGTTTTTCGGGCCATATCTGGGAGCAGTTCCGTGTTTTCTTCTTATTTTGCTGGTAGATCCCATTCAGAGTTTGTATTTCCTGCTCTTTATTCTGATTCTTCAGCAGTTTGACGGAAATATCCTTGGACCAAAGATCCTGGGTGAGTCGACCGGACTGTCCAGCTTTATGGTTATTGTTGCAATCATGGTCGGTGGTGGTTTATTTGGAGTTCCGGGAATGATCGTTGGAGTTCCGGTATTTGCTGTGCTGAATGCTGCCGTATGGAAGCTGATCGGACGTAGTCTTGATGAAAAAGATATGTCTGCAGATGCTGAGTTTTATAGAGATATTGATTGTGTAGACCCCGTTTCCGGAAAGGTCCTGCCAATGCCGGTGAAAAAATCCGTATCAAAAGCACAGGAAGTTACAGTAAAAGCGGAAAAAAACAGAATCTGGTCCGGGGCTTGGGATGAAATTAAACGAATGTTTACATTTTTAGTTAAATTTATTCAGGCGAAATATATAGGCTTTCGATTGAAGCAGAAAAACAGACGGAGACGGAGGAAGAACAGGTTATGAAATTTGTAATTCAGCGTGTAAATCATGCAGAAGTCAAAGTAGACGGAGAAATTGTCGGAAAAATCGGAAAAGGGTTTCTTGTTCTGATCGGCGTTGGCCGTGAGGACACCAAAGAGGATGCAGACTGGTATCTGAAAAAACTTTTGGGACTTCGTATTTTTGAGGATGAAAATGGAAAGACCAATTTGTCTCTGGCAGATGTAAACGGGGAATTGCTTTTGGTTTCACAGTTTACCTTATATGCAAACTGCCGTAAGGGAAATCGTCCAAGCTTTATAGAAGCCGGTGCACCGGATGAAGCAAATAAATTATATGAATATATTATTTCGGAAGCCAGTAAACAGGTTCCGGTTGTGGAACACGGAATTTTTGGTGCAGATATGAAAGTATCTTTGGAAAATGACGGACCGTTTACCGTTATTTTTGATGAAAACCTCAGAGGGTAACGACAAATAATAATAAAAAGTGCTTCCATAAGGAGGCACTTTATTTACTTGAAAATTTATCAAAAACAGGCAATTTTGCAGGAAGTAGCTGTTTATACTACCTATCTATTTGAAAAACTCGGGTTTGTCGTATAGATATAGATGGGTATAAAACCACTTCTTTTAACAGGTGTTTCAGGTATTTCCTGCAAATTATGTAAAATTTATATATTAAGGAGTTTTTATGGATAACAAAATTACTTACCACGAACAAAATGACATTGACAATACTTTAAAACTCCGTGAGGTTTTAAAAACGCTTCCGCCATTTTGCAGGGATTATTTCCGGGCTATTGATGCAACGACTACAACCAAGACCAGAATTTCCTATGCATATGACATTCGTATATTTTTCCAGTTTTTACTGGAGCAAAATCCAATGTTCAAAGACAAAACCATGTCGGATTTCACAGTTGATGTTCTGGATCAGGTCAAAGCTGTTGATCTTGAGGAATATGAAGAATTTCTCAAAGTTTATAAATCCGCGGACTCTTCCAAAACGGAAACAAATGGTGAACGTGGCGTCAAACGTAAAATTTCTGCTTTAAGAAGTTTTTATGCTTATTATTATAAACATGAAATGATTACCACCAATCCGTCTGTTCTGATCGATGTGCCCAAGATCCATGATAAGAATATTATTCGTCTGGATACAGATGAGGTTGCCATGCTGCTGGATTATATTGAGCATTGCGGAGATACGCTGACCGGGCAGAAACGGATGTACCATGAAAAAACGAAGGACAGAGATCTTGCTATTGTTACTCTCCTTCTTGGTACCGGGATTCGAGTATCGGAATGTGTCGGACTGGATGTTGAGGATGTAGACTTCAAAAACAATGGAATCAAAGTTACCCGAAAAGGCGGAAATGAAATGGTTGTATACTTTGGTCCTGAAGTAGAAAAAGCGTTGAAGAAATATCTGGAAGTCAGGGAGAATATTACGCCTCTGGCAGGCCATGAGCACGCTCTCTTCTATTCTACCCAACGCCGCCGGATCGGTGTTCAGGCTATCGAGAATCTGGTTAAAAAATATGCCAGGGAGATCACAACTACAAAAAAGATCACCCCGCATAAGCTTCGCAGCACCTATGGTACTGCCCTGTACCAGGAAACCGGTGATATTTACCTTGTAGCGGATGTTTTGGGTCATAAGGATGTCAATACTACTAAGAAGCATTATGCGGCTCTGGATGATGCTAGACGGCGTCAGGCGGCCAAGGCGGTACGTCTTCGCGAGGACTGATGAATAATGGGACTGCGGAGCAACTGATTCGTTTGACATGCATTGCATATAAATATAGAGACAGTTAGTTCACATAATATAAATTATGTAAATCAACTGCCTCTATATATTTAATCAGATCAAGAAAATCTCAAATTCCCTGTAGGGTTCAAAAAACCTTAAGCAGTGATTATGGACATCTGTATTATATCCATGACCCAAAATCAAAATCCGTACTTAACTTATTTATCAAAATCTGTCTCGAATACACCCTCCGGAGTACGCATGGTAAGAACACCCAGATTAAATTCACTGTCCATAATTGAGATATGATATTCAAAGATCACATCATCATCAAATTTGGAAAGCAGCACATAGCTTCCATTCTCTTTCCCATCGATCTGATCGCAGATGTCGTCGTAAACGTCCTCTCCGGAAATCTTTCGCGGGTATCCGCTTGCTTTGATCTTCTCTTCGATCGCTTTATATAATTCTTCCATACTTTATCCCATATCCTTTCTGATATTAATTTGCTGATAAACCAGATATGTTTTTATCATACCAGATTTATCGGCAAAAATCAGCAAATATTTGGTTGTTTCTGATAAAGTTTCAGATAGAGATACCGATTATAGGATTTGCTGCATATGAAGGATTTTATTTCTTTTCGTAAAGGAATTCTTCCGGCAAAGTTACTTTGAAATCTTTTGCAAGAGCACGGAAGTCATTCGGTGTGATGGTCTGCAGTTTCTGCGGAGCCATGGATAAGATCTTAACCAGGATCTCTGCGGATTTTTCAACGGTATGAAGAAGTCCGAAGGTCAGGTCAAAATCCTCGCCTGAGCAGAACATACCATGATGCGCCCAGATAACCACATCATATTTTTTCATCAGTTCAGCGGTTTTGATCGCGATTTCTCTTCCACCTGGAACCATCCATCCGATAACTCCCACACCATCCGGAAATACTACCGGACACTCTGTTGCAGATTCCCAGAGTTCACGGGTGAATACTTTGTCATCCAGAGGAAGAACAAAGGTAAGTGCAATGGTATTGGTGGTATGTGCATGGTAAATAACACGATGTTTACCGTTGGTAAGCTTTTTCTTTACTTCATGGTTCATCAGATGAGTTGGGAGCTCGCTGGTCGGTCTTCCTCCCTCTACAAGACCCCAGCGGATACGGTAATTTGTTCCTGTCTCGTCAAGCTCAATGATCGCAAGACATACTTCCGGGTCAACGATGATATTACGGAAGTATTTTCCGCTTCCTGTTACCAGGAAAAACTCTCTGGCAAGTCCCGGAACCTCAACACCGATAGGGGTCCATTCTCCTGGCGCGTTCAGTCGTGGACGGATCATCTCTACTTCTTCTGCTTTCAGACGATAACTTAAGTTTCCACCGTTTCTCTCGTGCCATCCCTGCTGATATCCATCGTCTGCCATTTTGATAAAGCCCTGTACGAATTTAGATTCAAGAATTTTCATAATATATTTCCTCCGTGTTTAAATGTGGTTTATTGTTGGGTTTGCGATTGCTTCAATATGCTTTCTTGTTGTTTGTGACTTTATTATATGCCCGATTATGTGGATTTGTAAAGGGCTTTTTTGAAAAAATATCAATAAATCCACATGTAAAATACAAAAAATCTTGTAAACATTCAATAAACCACATAAAAATAAACATAAAGCAACAAAAAGCACGAGTGGTCAATAGTAATGACATGTACATTGAATGTGGTTTGATGTTGCTTTGCGATGTGGGATTTATAGTATGTTAGATAAACTTGGAACGCCGAAGAATTGTAAGAAAAGAAAAAACAGGAACATTTCCGTATTCTGTACCTTAGATACTCACACGAAAATATTCCTGCTGGTTTAAAAAAGATTTTTATTTAATTTTTTCGGAAGCATACTGAGATAAGAAGTCTGTACAGTGTCCGACATGTGATATCCCAATATGGCAAGCAGATCTTCCATTTTGGATAAAATTTCTTTCCGCTCACTTTCCTGCTCTGCGATCACCTCAAGCTCCAGAAAGTCTCCAAGCCCCTCTACCTGATCCAGACAGGCGGTAAATCTGCCACATTTCATATACTTTCGCATTTTCATGACAGACGCTACCGGAGAAAAATCCAGATGGATGAGAATATTTTTAAGCACTTCTGCATCGGATACTTCTGTTTCCAGTTCCATTCGGGACATGGAGATTTTATCCAGTTTGGGCCCCTTAAAATTAATCTGAGTCTTAGAAATACCGGATCTGCAGTCTGTGCTTGTTCGGATACGCAGTGCTTCATCACGTTTTTTTACATCATGATAGACACTGTTAAAATAGGTATCTTCTTCCTGGATCTGTGCTGTCTCCTGAAATCCCTGATCTGTCAGAAATTTCAGGGTTTCCTTAAGATTCTTTAATGGAAGCTTGATCTCAATTTCAAACTGGGCCATGTGATTACTTCAGAATTTCTGCTTTTTTGTTCAGAAGTGCTTCGCAGGCTGCACATGCTGGGCAGTCACAGTATTTTGCACCGGAAGCTTTGATCTCCTCAGCATGAGCCAGGATCTTTTTTGCGTCATCTGCGCCAAATACCTGTGCGCCCATGTCAGAACCTGCAAAAGAGATCAGTCCGTCGATGGGCATGATATCTGCTTCCAGCTCTTTTACGTAAGCAGTTGCTGCATCTGCTTCTTTCTCAGTTCCTGCCGCATCCAGATAATTCTGTGCCGCTTCTTTTACTTCTTTGCATGCAGATGGTGCCTGAAGAAGATCCTGTGTTAATTCTTTAATTGTTTTTGCCATGATAATTTCTCCCTTCTGATCATAGCACTCCCAGAAATTACTGCATCAAGTTCAGCTGTGCAGAACATGAATGGTTGGAAGTGCTATAATAACAGATAAAATCTGCCTGTTATGTATTGATAACAATATCATACCACAACCCTGGATTATTTGCAGAAAATATTGAGACGTTTTTTATAAAGGCATACAGGAACATCCGATTCCCAGTCCGTCCGGGCCAATATGGCAGGAAAGTCCAAGGGAAAGATCATCACACATCACATCCATTCCCGGAAAGCTTTCCCGGATCTGTGAGATCCAGTCTGCGGTAACTTCCGCAGTGCTGCTGGAGGCAGCCATAAGATATACTTTTCCGGCATCATATTCTTTTTTGAAAGTTGTTTCCAATTCTCTGTGCATAGCATCGATCATGGCTTTTCTTGATTTTTTCATGCCTCTGCATTTCTGGAAAACATCCAGTTTACCGGTTCCAAATTTCATAACCGGTTTGATATTGAGAAGATTTGCGGCCAGTGCTGTGGTGGTATTGATACGGCCTCCCTTTTTCAGATATTCCAGTGTGCTTAATCCGACATAGATCACGGTTTTTTCACGGGAAGCTTCCAGAATATCCTTGATCTGCGGTGCTGTATATCCATCTTCCACCAGGTCTATCGCATCCAGAATGGAACGGTGAAGGGGTGTGGAAACACGCCCGTTATCTACCACATACACTTTGTTTTCGTATTTGGGTTCCTGAGACAAGGCGGCAGCAGTCATGCAGGAACCGCTTAAACTACTGCTCAACGGAATGTAGAGGATCTGATCATAAGATAAAAGCATTTCGTCCCACATTTCCATAACTTCCTGTGGGGAAGGCTGTGAAGTTGAAACATCTGCTCCTTCACGCAGCTTCTCATAAAATCCTGTTCTGGAAAAATCCAGGTCTTCATGAAACAGTTCTCCATTCAGATAAAAAGGCATGGGAAGGACATGAATATCCAGTTCCTCTGCTTCTTGTTTTAAAATGCCACTGTGGCTGTCAGCCATGATTCCAATTTTTTTCATTTTCCATTTATCTCCTGCGTAATTTATGAATGTGTTTCGCAACGCGGTTCTTTTTTATAAAGAGCTACACTTTCACGGAAGCGTTTTTTGTTCAGCTCCCGCATCTGGGAAACCTCGTTTTTCTTTACGAAACCATGACTTTCCATAAAGGTTCTTTGATCCAGCTGGTCCATATATATGGAATAATCCGTATCCTTCTCTATTGAAATCTGTTTGAGAAGCCCGGTACCGATTCCGTTTCTACGGTAATCTTTGCTTACATAAAGAAAGAGGATATTTCCGGGAGTCGGTTTCTCCGGGGAAACAGTCAATTGTTTTTTCATATCCTGAAGTTTGTTAAAATGCTCCAGATTCTTCCGGCCTTCCTTAGTAAACTTCAGGCGCAGGAAATGATAGCCTTTTTTCAAACGGAAAACCGGGGCAAAATGGCCATGAGATTCTTTACCGGTAATGAGCACCCCAACTACCTGATCACGGTAGGTTGCCACGGTAACGCTATCTCTGTATATCATATAGGTGTAAAAGAAAAGTCTGGTCAGATGTTTTTCGGTATGTGTTTCCTCAAACTCCCAGCGGTCTTTATAATTTCTTCGGATAAATTCCCGGATTATTGAAAAATCTTCCTTTTCTGCTTTCCGGTAGGCAGGTGCTTTTTTTAATAACATAGTCCATATCTCCTGTATTTTTTCATAAATAACTATCCTATACTTTAAAAGATGATCTGCAACTTAACATCAACTGTTTCTCAACAATTGTTGAAGTTTATGAAAAAGTTTATATAAAATAAAAAACAACGGAAGAACCTCATGAAAAATAAGGTGTCCGCTGTTTTTTGGTTTTATGGATATGTGTAAAATATTTGTTTTACAGTATAACAGTAAAACGACAGCCGCTTCCGGGAATATTTTCCACGGAAACGGTTCCCTTACACAGGTTCAGGATCTGTTTTACAAGGGCAAGTCCAAGACCGTTTCCCTCCTGTTTATGGGAACTGTCGCCCTGGTAAAATTTGTCAAAGATATGTTTCATGGAGTATTCACTGATCTGGGGGCCTTCGTTTTCTATGGAAAAACGAATCTTTTCTCCTTCCGGCATCATCCGGATATAGATCGTACCACCACAGGGACTGAATTTGATAGCATTGGAAAGCAGATTGTCCCATACATGACAGATGAGATTTTCGTTTCCAAGATACTCCACATCCATCATGTCCACATCAAATTCAATTTCTTTTTCTGACCATTTCGGTTCCATCATAACAATGGATTGTCGGATCTGCTCATCCAGACGGTACCAGTTCTGACGGGTCTGGATCGACTGGTGTTCGATCTTGGACAGCAACAGGATATTTCCTGCCAGGTGGGAAAGCCTTCTGGTGTTAAAAAGGATTTTGCTGATGTACTGCTCCTGCTCTTCTGATATAGGCATGTCATCATCCTGCAGCAGAGTTGCATAACCCTCAATAGCACTGATGGGAGTTTTGAATTCGTGGGAAACATTGGAAACAAAGTCTGTCTGCAGAATCTCCGTTGCTTCCAGTTCCTGGACCATCAGGTTGAAATTAGAATAAATATCCCGGATTTCCTTCATTTGCTTTTCCGTTTCCAGTCGGACGGAAAAATCGCCTTCAGCAACCTGTTGCATGGCTTTTTTCAGCTTTAGTACAGGACCGAAATACCGGATACTGAGAAAGTTGTTAAGGACACCCCCTGCGGTCACGCTGGCCAGGATGATCCATACGATGTTCGGAACAGCTGAAATATGCAGTACATCCATAACAAGCCAGGATATCAGAGATACACAGACAAGCTCCAACATGATCATAAAGATAAAACGTAAACGAATGCTTAAATTTATGAAGAGTTTCTTTTTCATGCCTTTACCACCTTATATCCAACTCCACGGATCGTCACGATCTTAAAATCCGGATTATCGCGAAAGCGTTCCCGAAGCCTTCCAATGTGGACATCTACTGTGTGGGCATCGCTTGCGGAATCATATCCCCAGATATCATCCATAAGCTGTTGCCGGGTAAAGATTTTTCCCGGAAAAGAAACCATCTTATATAAGAGCATGAATTCTTTCTGAGGAAGTACCATACTTTCCGAGGAGGTGGAGACCGTCAGGGAATCGCACTCCAAAATGGTATCTCCGATTCGCTGTTTCCGCTCATTGATCATCTGTGCTCTGCGGAGAAGTGCACCTACCCGCAAAACCAGTTCATTGATATTGACCGGTTTCACCATATAATCATCGGTACCGGACAGAAATCCCATACGCATATCATCAAAAGCATCTTTGGCAGTGACCATAAGTACAGGAATGGAATCTCCGGCATCTCTGAGTGAGCGGACCAGTTCATAGCCATCCATGTTGGGCATCATTATGTCCGAAATGATCAGATCGTAATAATCTTTTTCCAGGACATCCAGCGCTTCCTGCCCGTCAGAGACCCCTTTTACTGTATAACCGTTTTTTAAGAGGACATGCCGGAAAAGCTGGCGGAGTTCCAGGTCATCTTCCGCAATGAGAATTTTAAACATTTTTACATCCCTATTCCTTGATCTTTTCAATGTCCATGTTTTCAGGCAGGATACAGCTTAAAACAATGGATATGATAAATACAACAGCAACTACATTTTACGCAAAAACGGACTGTATGATCGACGGGAAAATATCCCAGATCCCGCTCTCACTTGCTGTGGTGAATCCGATTCCGACAGCAAGAGAAAGAGATAGGCGGCAGCAGTCCGATGTGAAACAAACTACTATTATAAGAAAAATTACGGAATAATCATAACATAGATTCGTTGTGGAAACCAGACGGATTTTGATGAATAAATGTAATAATAGATGAATTAGGTCATATTATGAATATTTATACACGAAAAAAAGAAATACCCTCTTGCATTTTCGAAACTTTTACTGTAGAATTATTAACCAGGTAAACACAAATGTATGCCATACCCGAACACTGATTACAAAGATGTAACCAATCTTAACTGTATCAGTGTTTTTTAATATACAATGGGGAAACGAGGAAAAAGATTATGGAAAAAAAGCATGAAATGATGAGTCTGGAGGACTCCGAACAGCTGAAAGGCAGAATGAAATTCTTTGAAAAGGAACTGGTAGAGAATCATCACATCGATCCCAACCTTTATGTGGAATACGATGTAAAAAGAGGACTTCGTGATTCCGCAGGTAAAGGTGTTCTCACAGGTCTTACTGAGATTTCCGATGTTACCGGCTATAAGCTGGTCAATGGCAGACGTATTCCTGCAGACGGTGCATTGTATTACCGGGGAATCGATGTGCAGGATATCGTAAACGGACTGAAGGACAGACGTTTTGGTTTTGAGGAGACGATCTATCTTCTGATTTTCGGTAAGCTTCCCAGCAAGGAAGAGCTTTCCAGATTTCTTGAGCTTCTTTCTGACATGGAGGATCTGGGAGGACGTTTTGTCCGTGACGTTGTCATGAAGGGAACCAATGCCAATATTATGAATGCTATGGAGCGCTGCGTACTTGCTCTCTATACATATGATGATAACCCGGAAGATATTTCTGTGGAGAATGTACTCCGCCAGTCTCTGGAACTGATCGCTAAGCTTCCTGAAATCGCGGTTTACTCCTATCACGCATACCGTCATTTCCGTAAAGACGAGACACTTTTTATCCGCAATCCGCAGAAGGGGCTTTCACTTGCCGAGAATATCCTTCTGATGCTTCGTCCGGATGGCAATTATACAGAGCTTGAGGCCAAGGTCCTTGATATCGCACTTGTACTTCATGCAGAGCACGGCGGTGGTAATAACTCTACTTTTACCACACATGTAGTAACATCTTCCGGAACAGACAGCTACTCTTCTACCTCTGCATCCATCGGTTCACTGAAGGGACCGCGTCATGGTGGTGCCAACCTGAAGGTCCAGAACATGTTTACAGATCTGAAGGCCAATGTAAAGGACTGGGAAAGTGATGAGGAGATCACGGCATATCTGCAGAAAATACTGAATAAAGAAGCATTTGATCATGCAGGTCTGATCTATGGTATGGGACATGCAGTTTATACACTCTCCGATCCGCGAGAAGTGATCCTGAAACGTTTTGCACAGGCTCTTGCAGAGGAAAAAGGAATGATAGATGAATTTAAGCTCTATGATAAGGTTGAGGGTATTGCCGGAAAACTGGTCATGGAACACAGAAAGCTGTTCAAAAATGTTTGCGCAAATGTTGACTTCTACAGTGGCTTCGTTTACTCAATGCTTGGTATTCCGGAAGAACTTTTTACTCCGATCTTTGCCATCGCACGTATGCCTGGCTGGAGTGCACATCGTCTGGAAGAGCTGATCAGTGCCAATAAGATCATCCGTCCTGCTTATAAGTATGTGGGGCATCATGCAGATTTTGTACCTTTTGATGAGAGATAATAAACAGAATGATAAAAGCAGTGGGGATTTCTGATCTATTTAAGTTGGAAATCTCTGCTGTTTTTTTGTTCTCCTAAATTACAGAAAAACAGGATCATAACTATACATAATATATATTATGTAAAATAAATATCTGTTTTCACAAAAAAACAAGGCTCACCGCATAAGATATGATCGGATTGCCTTGTTTTTTATGGAATCTTACTTTATTATTCCTTTCCTATCGGAAGCTCTTCAGCCAGTTTACAAGAGAATCATGCCAGATGTTGTCGTATACGGTCTTTTTCATCTGGTCATCTACGGGTCCGTTTCCTGCCATTTTTGCAAGGATAGCAGCCTGAAGTTCGCCTACTGTCATTTCTTCTGGTGTTTTGTGCGGATTTGGCGCAGTGACCGTTTCCGTTTCCTGTGTATTGGAGGATTCTGCTTCAGGAGTTGACGGAATATCCGCTGCGTTTGCTGTATTGTCAGAAGCTTTATCTGTATTTTCAGCGTTTGAAGCTTCTTTTTCCGGGGCAGCTTCTGTTACAGTGCTGTTTTCAGCCGCCTGCTCCTCTTCTGCCTCAGATGCAGCGTTTTCGTTCTCTTTTGCTACGGCAGTTTCCAGAACATTAGTCTGAACCGGCTTATATTCCGGCATATCTCCTGCAGGAAGCCAGATCTCACCGCTGTTTGCTGCAACACGGACACGGATCCGTCCGCCCTGTGCGGAAACCTTCTGACCTGTGAGGGCACCTACGTATTCCGGAGCACTTCCTGTTGGAAGGTTCATCTCTGAATCACTGTCATCATTATTCACAGTAACGATCACTCGTATGCCTTCCAGATCTCTTGCAAAGGCAAACTGACGGTTTGTAAGAGCCAGTTCTGCGTAGGAACCATAGCTTAATGCAGGAGTTCCCTGGCGGACCTTTCCGAGGGCTGCGATCAGTGCAGTACATGGGTTCTTTGTTGCAGCATCCGCATAATCGTTAAGATCAAGTGCCGGACGTAAGCTGGCATCGGAAAATTTTTCTTTTTTTCCGTCAATACCAAATTCTGAGCCGTAATAAATGCTTGGAACGCCAGGTAAAGTATAAAGAAGTACATGTACAGGAGCAAAATGTGCTTTGTTCTGCAATTTGGTATGAATTCGCTCTACGTCATGGTTGTCCACGAAATTGTAGAGGTCCAGATCTCCCATATTCTGAAGATATTTTACTGTATGAGCAATTTCAAAATAGTTGTGGTCATTATGTCCGCTGTAAAGTGCCTTGTGAAGGGCATAGTTGGTTACACTGTGAAGAGTCTGTCCGTTTACCCAGCGGCTGTAATCTCCGTGAATGACCTCTCCCATAAGCCAGAAGTCTTTCTTAACCTCATCTGCGGTATGACGTAGAATACGCATGAAATCAAAATCCAGAACATCAGCGGCATCCAGGCGGATTCCATCAATATCAAATTCGGAAACCCAGAAACGGATCACATCACAGATATAGTTCTGTACTTCCGGATTGCGCTGGTTCAGCTTTACAAGAAGATTGTATCCACCCCAGTTTTCATAGGAAAAACCGTCATTATATTCGGTATTTCCGCCGAAATTTACATTGCAGTACCAGTTAACGTAAGGGGAATGCTCACGGTTTTTCTGGATATCCTTAAAAGCGAAGAAATCACGGCCTGTATGGTTAAATACACCATCAAAGATCACGCGGATGCCTTTTTCATGGCAGGCTTTTACAAAATTGGTGAGATCTTTATTAGTTCCAAGACGGGAATCCAGTTTTTTGTAATCGGTTGTCTCATAGCCATGTCCGACACTTTCAAAAAGCGGCCCTATATATAAGGCAGTACATCCGATCTCTTTGATGTGGTCAATCCACGGCAGCAGTGTGTTCAGTCGATGTACAGGAGTTCCGTAATCATTTTCTTTTGGAGCGCCTGTAAGTCCAAGTGGATAAATATGGTAGAAGATTGCTTCGTTGTACCAGCTCATAATATTACACCTCTGTTCTAAAAATTTGCAATTTCCTGATAATTAGAGAAATTACACAAATATCTTCTCTATAATACCAGATTCCTATAATATAATCCAGAATAAATCAGCCAGTTTTTCAGCGAAAAATCCGGCATATTGCTAATTGCCGGATCTTACCTGATGGACATATGTTTATTCGTCAAATTCTGCAGTAACTATAAAGCCGCGTGGCGTATGCTCAATGCTTTTGATGATCCCCTCTTTGGATCTGATGCGGTCTGCGTTTCTGTAGCAGCCAGACATGGCTACTGCAGGCTCAATGATATAGCTGTAGTTTGTGGCAGAGAGAAATTCGGAGATCTTTACTTTATCTCCCACCTGTATCAGCCCCTGTCTTTCCATTTTAAATTTTTCTTCTCGCATAAACATGCCTTCTTTCTGTATAAATACGCAATGTGAATATATCTGTAAATACAATTAATTACATGTTTAAGATCTTTAAGAACCGGATGGGATCCGTACCAGAAGCTTCTGTCCGTCTTTTTCTACTGCTGTAAGAACGGGAATATGTTTTTTTCGCAGAGCATGAACGATGGGATACAGGGAAAACATGGCATTATCTGCAAAAACTGCTTCCGGTTTGTAGCGGAGGATTTCTTTAATCCTGTCTTTTATAAAGCTTTTCCATTCTGTCTTTTCCATGGAGAGTTCTCCGTAGATTCCGTTCAGAGTCAGCTCCGGTAATTGGGGAACCGGCAGATGTACGATCCTGGCAGAAGAAAGATCCGGAAGCTTTTGAAGCAGCATGTCTGTTTCTTTATTTCCGCCAAGGCTTACGATCACAGCTTCTTCATGGAAGACGGCAAGACTGCTCCTGCAGGCAAGAACAGAATCCTCAAGGGTTCCGCAGGTCATGAGAAATCCTCCTTTATGACAAAAGGCTGCACTTTTAAGACCGGTTACCAAAGATAACTCTTCGCCTTCCAGGCCAAGCCAGGAAGAAGGAAAACTGCATTTGTAATTCATGGAATATTCTTTTTTCTGTGGCTGGATACAGTAACCGCCCCGGTTGGACGGAAAGATCACAAAAGCAATGTTGGTTTCCGAAAGGCGTTTTTGGCAGGGAATAAATTCCGGAAGTATAAGGATATTGGTATTTTCTGCCGGGGTATCGCCCGAAGCGAGGGAAGCAGCATGTTCTGTAAGAACTTCTTCCACCCGTCTGTCTGCACGTTCATTTCCAAGGTAACGCTCGAATTTATTTTCCAGGATCATGCCTGCCACACTGACTGCCTGGAAAAAGGCTTCGTCATTACTGCTTTTGGAATCCCATCCCGGATTAAAATTGCCGATCAGTGTGGCAAGTTCATTTTTTTCACCGGTATTATCATTGATATCCAGAGGCTGGACAAAGGATTCATCGAATTTTAGTGCCAGCTCCTCACCTAGGATTTCCGGTCCAAGCTTTTCCCAGAGAAGGCCGAAGGCCGCATATGGGACGCCATTATCGCGGATACGGCTGTCTTTCTGATGATGATCATACTGTCCTCTGCCAATATCAAAAACAAGACCTTCATAGTTTTCAGGAACCTGGTTTCCACGTGTGATGGTGATCTCGGGATTCAGATATAAAAGCAGAGCGGCAGAAAAAACATCGTCTGCGTGAAATTTCCCGCTGTGGGTGAATGCGGATGCATTTTTTTGTTTGATTTTTTCCAGTAAATGATTCATATGAAACGCTCCTGTGTGTTTATTCTGCTCTTCAGTATACCACAGAAATGAAGAATAAACAAAGTTTCCTACAGTTAAAAAGGGATCCGTCCTGAGGACAGATCCCTTTAAAAATTTACGTTCTTTTATGCTTTATGTACAAAATAGGACGTTCATATTCAATTTTATTATAATGCGCAGATAATTTTATCCTGATATGCTTCCGGAACTTCTTCTTTATCCAGAGACATACTGATAATAAAGGAAACTTTGAAGGTCTCACCGATGGCACTTAACTGATCCAGTGTTTCGGTTGCATCCTTTCCTTCAAGCTTGGCTGTTGTAAGGAAGCTGTCCAGATATACCTGCTCCAGATCATGATCCTGAGAGAGGATACCACAGATAAATCCTACAAACTCGTCCGCATTTTTAACCGGAAATCCGGAAACATCGATAAGGCGGACCTTGTTGTTCAGCTCATACATGTGCTTGGTGCTCTTGTCTAAGTAAACAATACTGCCGTTGGCGTCCTTAACAGCTCCGTTTACTTTGTCTAATAGTACTTTTGTTTTTCCTTTGCCTTTCTTTCCTACGATCAGTTCAACCATCCTGTTTTCCTCCTTAGACACATATAATAATTTTGAATAAAATTGCTATTGATATGCTTCAAATTATAGTGCATTGTGAATAAAATTGCAAGGGCTTTTTGAAAAAAACTGGTAATTTTAATCAAGCCTTACTGCTCTCTTTCATTTTCCATTTGTGCTTTTGCTTTCCTTCCGATCCGGGCAGTGCTGTTCATGATACTGGCCCGGGTAACCTTGTCGTTTCCGTACTTCAGACGGATGGAATCCAGTGCTGCATCCAGTTTCTGCTGGCGTTCCTTCTTGTGAGTATTCTCAAAAAAGGACAGCTGTTCAAAGGAATCATCCGTAAGACCGGTCAGTGATACTCCCAGGAGCCGGAGTGGCTGTCTCATCCAGGACTCCTGAAAGAGGTTTTGGGCATTTCTGTAAATCTCTTCTGTGATATCGGTGGCATTTGGCAGTTTAGTCTGATGAGATTTGTTTCGAAAATCCAGGGTACGGAAGGTTACAGAAATGCAGGTGCATTTTTTCTTTTTGCGGCGCATGCGGGCGGCCAGAATATCGCATTGTTCCAGCAGGATCGGAAGTGCCTGCTCCAGTGAGACCAGATCATCGTTAAATGTAGTTTCCAGACTGAATCCTTTTGCTTCATCAGGTTTTGCTTTCACAGGGGAGTCATCAAGGCCACGGGCATACTGATATAACTGCTGTCCTGCTTTTTCACCGAGAAGTGCCTGTATCTTTGCTTTTTTTTCATGAGCCAGATCGCCTATGGTTCTGATCCCTGCGTCCTGCAGTTTTTTTTCAGAGGATCTGCCAAGAAAAAGAAGCTCTCTCACTGGAAGAGGCCACATTTTTACAGGGATTTCTTCCGGAAATAAAGTATGCACCTTATCTGGCTTTTCGAAATCAGAGGCCATTTTTGCAAGAAGTTTATTGGTGGAGATGCCGATATTTACGGTAAAGCCGAGTTCTGTACGGATCTTATCCTTCAGCTCATGGGCAGTTGCCACTGGATCCGGGTAAATATAGGAGGTTCCGGTCATATCCAGAAAAACCTCATCAATGGAAAAGGATTCCATTACCGGTGCATAGGACCCACAGATTTTTTTGAAGGCTCTGGAACATTTATCGTATAATTCAAAGTCAGATGGAACGGCCACAAGATTCGGACATTTGCGAAAAGCCATAGCCATAGGCTCTCCTGTCTGGATTCCGTATTTTTTTGCAGGAATGGACTTGGCGACAACGATGCCGGTACGTTTACTGGGGTCTCCGCCAATACAGGAAGGGATGTCTCTCAGATCCGGAAGTCCCATCTTTACTCTTTTTGCTGCTTCCCAGGAAAGAAAAGCACTGTTTACATCAACATGAAAAATCAATCGTTCCATATAGGGTTCTTCTTTCAATTGTATAAAGTGTGTCTGTTATATCTATTTACAGATTTTTGCAGACAGCTGATCAAAAAGGTTCCGATATTCCTCTTCTACCTGTGAAAAAGGGTATTGCCGGTATTGGATCGGAACATGGACAACCGGTTTTGGAGTGTCCGGTGTTTCATTCAGAAGATATTTCAGGTCATACCAGAGCAGGTCATTGTCGATCTCCTTCAGCTTCTGCTCTTCTATGGCAGAAAGTCCGGATCCCAGATATTTCTGATAGATAATGTTTAAAAGAGCTTCCTCCTGTTTCCGATACTCAGGAAGACTTTTCTTAAATGGTCTTGGAACATCGGACATATAACATTCGCTGGCATCGTGAAGAAGGGACGCCAGTATAAGACGGCCGGAATAGCCACGTGCTTCGGCTTCTTTGGCACAAAGGATGCAGTGCTGCCCTACAGAGAAAAAAGTCCTTACATGACCATTTCCGCGGCATAGAAGAGAAAGTGCGTGTGCAATGTCCTCAATGCAGATCAGCTCTTCGTCCGGATGTGTCGGATCAAAATGTTTTCCAGTATATGTGGTAATGCAGTCGCCCATAAAATGTTACGCCTTTCTTTAAGTTATGAATAAATATGATTATTTATTATAAACACCCAGAGAAAGTGTGTCTATATGATCGCGAAATAAATTTCGGGAACTGTTACAGAAAAACAAAAGAAATACATGGCTGTTTTACAAATATGAGTGATTCTGTGCTATAATACAAAAAAACGACAGGGAGATCATCAGCGATGAAACATATGGAAGAAATGAAGATTGCCGGATTAGCCATGGCATTATGTATCGTGATGCTGGGAATCTATATCGTCGTCCCAAAGGATGGAACGGTTTCTCATCTTACTGCTATTCCGGATAATAATGCGGCGGAGCCTGTTACAGATTCTACATCAGAGGGAACTGCTGATGCGGATTTTCCAATCTATACAGAGGACAGCTACAGCAGTGAGCCCGAGAGTTCTGACGATACTGGGGACGGAGATTCCTATACGGAAGAGCCGACTTATGATCCAGGTGATAATTCTTACGACGGCAATACGGATAGTGAAGCCAATGGAGTAGATACCTCGGATACTTCAGGTGGAACCGGTGAAGACGCAGGCAATTATGAAGATCCGGACAGTGGCTCAGGTGAAGTGGTCGATGACAATGATTACAGTGGTACTTCGGATACGGATCTTGATAGCAGTGAGACCGAAGATACCGGCAGTGATGGCACCGATGATACAGTAGAAATTAACTGAATGTAAAAAAAAGAATAAAAAAGCAGATCTGCGAAATAAAATTTCAAACAGATCTGCTTTTTTGTTTTTTGTATGGAATCCTGTCAGTTGATGTTCTGGAGCAAGGATGTCATTTCCTGATAAAGAACATCCTTTGAGGACGCACCCATGACGATGGAAATAAATGGCTTCCCATAAGCATTCTGGCTTAAAAGTGCCAGACAGTTACCGGCTTTATCGGTTGTTCCTGTTTTTCCTCCAAGGATAGTGACATCCTTAGGAGTTGCTGCCTCTCCGGTAAGATAATGATCTGTAGCGGGTAAGGTAGCACTTGCATCGGAGCCATCGGAATGCTTATAGCTAACTGTATAAGATGCCATTTGTGTGATGTCTGTAAACTCCGGATAATTCAAGGCTTCTTTCAGCATCAGATAAATGTCATAAGGCGTTGTATAATGATTTTCGTCCTGAAGACCATGGGGATTGGTAAAGTGAGTTCCTGTACAGCCAAGTTCTGCAGCAAAGCTGTTCATCATCTCTACAAATTTATCTGTTGATCCACCTATATGTTCCGCAATGGCAGATGCTGCATCATTGGCAGAATAAACAAGAAGACAATGAAGAAGCTGATCCATGGTAACCTGATCTCCCGCCTGGAAACCAGCTACCTGAGAACCGGATTCCAGGGTAACATTCTCCTGTGAGATCGTTACTGTATCGTCCATGTTTCCATATTTCAGTGCAAGCATAGCTGTCATGATCTTTGTGATGCTGGCAGGATAAACCTTGTTGTAGGCACCTTTTGCATAGAGTACCTTTTTATCACTGAGATTCAGAAGCACACCGGACTGGCTGTCATCCAGACTGACAGAATCCAGAGCAACATCTTTTGTAACAACACAGAAATCATGGGCGAAACCTGCCGCGCGCTGCTCTTCTTTGGAAGTCAGAGTATTATCAAACTCGGAGAATGCATTGAAAGAATTTGCAGGAGTGGAAAAATCTCCGCCCTTCAGCATGTAAACACCAAAACCGCCAGCTGTGCATAGTACGATCAGCAGAAGAAGGAGAAAAATGGTGTTGCGAATCCTTTTGCGACGCATCCGTTTTATCCGGGTATTTTGAGCTTTACGTCTGGCAGAAACAGTTCCGTCAGACGGCGTGGAAGTTCTTTTTGTCCCCTTGGAAGCTGTATGTGCAGCCCGGGAAGCCTGACCTCTGGAAGGATTGCCAGAACGTACATGATTTTTTACAGGTTCTTTACGTGTCATAAGTATTCCTCTTTCCGAAAGTAGGTATCCGATTTCTGACCTTTTTTCTGTAATTCTTTATTATATGCACTGCTCTGCAGTCCTACATTGAGAACAAGTCCCATACCCATAAACAGACTGATCAGAGAAGTAAGACCATAGCTTACAAAAGGAAGCGGAGTACCTGTGTTTGGTGCAAGGCCGGTAGCAACACAGATGTTGATGAAGCTCTGTATGGAAACAATGCTTCCAACACCGCAGCATATGACCTTACCGGCAAGATCCTTGGCCCGCAGGCTCATACGGATACATTCAAAGGTGATCAGAAACAGCAGCAGTACGATCAGAGTACAGCCGATAAATCCGTACTGCTCTCCAGCCACCGCAAAAATAAAGTCGGTCTGATTCTCAGAAACAAAGTTTCCATCATTTACGGATGTAACACTGGTGTCATTACTGAAAGCACGTCCCACAAGCTCTCCGGAGGCGATGGCTGTTTTTGAGTTGTTCTGCTGTTCAATATCATCTGCGTATTCTTCGTTCTCCGGATACAGGAATGACATGATACGGTTTCTCTGGTAATCCTGTATCAGTTTCTGATCCGGCTGCACGATAATGGACAGAAAGATGATGGCCAGAGGAATCGCGATCAAGGCTACACCTCCGATGATCTTATAACTAAGTCCTGCGATGTAGATCAGAATACAGAACAGGACTGTTACGGTGATGGTGTTTTTCATATCCGGCTGTACATAGATCAGCATCAGTGGGATGACCAGAAGGACAGCTGATTGTATCAGAGTCTTTAAGGTATTCAGATCTTCCTCATGATCCATAAAAAATTTGGCAAAAAACAGGATAATGATGATCTTTGAAAGCTCGGTAGGCTGGAAACGGATAAAACCTAAATCCACCCATCTGGCAGCACCATTGGCGCTGGATCCGAAGAACCGGACAGCCAGAAGCATAACGATATTAAATCCATACATGATCCATTGAAAATTCAGCAGCCAGGAATAATCCATCAGTGAAAGGATCAGCATAAAGACCACACCGATGATCACACCCAGAAGCTGACGTGTGCGAAGGTAGTCGGCAGCTGTTCCTACAAGCTGAATTCCAATAAAGCTGATCGCCAGGAGAAAGATCACCAGTCGAAAATTGTAAAACCGCAGCTTATACTGTTTAATCATAAATTATGCATCTCTTTTCTTAAGTACGGGTATGACTGCATGCAGAACAGGTGGTTCCTGTGTGATCTGTATGGTCACCCCTGGTTCATCAATTACAACGTATTTTTTTACGGCATGTATCAGATCGTTCCGTAAAAGCTTCATCATCTGTGGAGAACAGTCTATGCGTTCCGATACAAGAAGAAGCTTCATCCTGTCGCGTGCATAGCCTGCAGAGTGGTTTTTCCCGGAGAAAAATCCCATAATCATTCCTCCTGTGATGAAAAATGTCAGACAGCAAGGCGTCTGTTATTTTCGAAAAATGCTGCCAAGACGGTGGAATACACCATTTTTTCGACGCACAGTAACATAAGGGACCTCTTCGCCCATAAGTCTCCGGCAGATATTGCGATACTCTTCTTCTGCCTGGGAATTTTTTCCGGATAAAGGTTCTCCCTGATTTGTGGAGATCACGATCTGTTCATCATCCAGGATCGCACCGATCAGATCTACAGCCAGGATTTCCAACACATCTTCTACGGACATCATATCACCTCTGGCGATCATTTCCGGTCGAAGCCGGTTGATGATCAGCCGGATATCACGGAGCCCTCCGGACTCCAGCAACCCGATGATACGGTCTGCATCCCGGATCGCGGAAACTTCCGGTGTGGTCACGACCAGTGCACGGTCCGCTCCGGCTACTGCATTTTTGAATCCCTGTTCAATTCCTGCCGGACAATCCAGAAGGACATAATCGAATTCTTCCCGGAGATCATCGGTAAGCTTGATCATCTGTTCCGGAGATACGGCAGTTTTGTCCTTGGTCTGGGCAGACGGAAGAAGATACAGTTCTGAATGCCGACGATCCCGGATCAGTGCCTGTTTCAGGCGGCAGCTCCCATTGATCACATCAACCAGATTATAAACAATACGGTTCTCCAGTCCCATGACAACATCCAGATTTCGGAGTCCGATATCGGTATCTACAACTGCAACCCTTTTTCCCATGGCAGCCAGTCCGGTCCCGATATTTGCCACGGTGGTGGTTTTTCCAACACCGCCTTTTCCAGATGTAATGACAATGACTTCACTCATGTTTTCTGATTCCTCCTATAAAATGTTCCACACTTCTGGTATCCTCATAAAGTTTGTTTAGTCATTCGATACATTACTGGTATCGCTTGCTGCATAGCCAGTGAGAATGGTGCTTTCATCTGCAAGTCCGAAAATGTATTTAAAGATATCATTAGCTGCAAGGCAGGCATTACCGGATGCATATCCGTTTGCGATTCGTACAGATATTGCGTACTTGGGATCAGAAACAGGCGCATATCCGATAAAAAGTGCATTGTTCGGATGATAATAGTCAATCTCGGCAGTACCGGTTTTTCCTGCTACTTCAACTCCAAGTCTGTTAAACTGATCATGAGTCTGCACCACACGATACATACCGTCATGGATGTCATCCCAGATATTGCTGGAAAGATCCAGCTGTCCAGCTGTTTCGGAAGGATATTCCTTTATAAGTTTTCCTTTGGAATCCGTCACACGGTCCAGAAGGGAAAGCTTATAGATCGTACCGGAAGTGGCGATCGTTGACGCATAACGTGCAAGCTGGCTGGTCGTAAACGCATTGGTACCCTGTCCAATATAGGAAGGGACGGCGTTTTTGTCAGAAACCTGCGGAGAAGCTTCGGAAATTTCAATGCCGGTTTTCTGATCCAATCCCATGAGGGAAGCATATTTCTGAAGCATTCCAAGACTTCTGGCTTCAGAAAAGTTACCTTCGGAATCTTTACCAAGTTCGAAACCAATCGTAGTGAAAAATACGTTACAGGACTGCTCAATGGCTTCACGGATATCAAGAGAACCGTGGCCCTGTTTATTCCAGCAGTTGATCGGAGGTGTTACAAGGTCAAAGCTTCCTGTACATTCAATATATGTGCCATCATCTATTACGCCCTCAGACATGCCGGCAACAGTAGATAAGATCTTTAAGGTAGATCCTGGAGCCGTCTTCTGCTGTGTTGCCTTGTTGAAGAACGGGCTGGAAAGATCTGTGGAAAGCTTTGCATAATAATCGGTGTCCATATTGTTGGTCAGACGATTATTATCATATCCCGGATAGGAAACACATGCGAGAACATTTCCGGTTGTAGTATCTGTGATCACCGCAGATGCAGAGCACGGAGCCAACGCAAGCTGGGCCGGTGTGATCTCAAGATTTGCGATCTTGCGATACATGAAGGTGTAGGCATCAAGACCACCGGAGGCCATTGTCTGATACAGTTCGTCTTCTTTTGAAAGAACGCCCTGTTCATAGAGAACAAGACACAGCTCTTCTCCACTGATGGTGTCTTCCTGAAGCATATATTTATACAGAAGCTTTGAAAAGCCTGTATCTGTCTTCAGGTAATCAATGATATAGGCGGTAAGAGCCTGATAGATCTCTTCAGAATCCAGATATTCTCCGGAAGTTGAGATCTGGGAAATATCGATCCAGTTCTGACTGGCAGCATAGTTCAGATAATCCTTCAGACTGATACTCTGGTCATTTTTCCAGGCTTTGTATGTTTCATCTGCGGTATCAATGGAATCACTTTTCAGTACCTTCAGGGTATTGGTAAGAAGATCATCACAGATATAGGTAAGATATTCCTGCATCTGCGTATCTTCATCCTTATAGGCTGGAGGATTGTCACCTGTCAGCCTGTTACTTATTGTATCAAAAACCTGTTGCTGTTTTTGCTGAAATTTGGCGTATAAATTTTTTTCTGTATCGGAAGCATCTGCATCGCTGAATTTATTGATATCGATCACGCTGTTTGCGATCAGTGCATTGTATACATCATAGATTGGGATGGTGATCTTACTTGCATCTTTCTCTGCTTCATAATCAAAGCTTTTATTTGGTGTCAGTTTAGAGAGGACAATACCGGCAACACGCTGTTCCAGGATCTGGTAAATACTCTTCTGCCAGTCGGAATCAATGGTCAGATAAACATCGTTTCCGGCCACAGGATCAACAGTTTTGGAATTGTCGATATCAAGGACTTTACCAAGATTATCAACTGTGACCGTTTCTTCTCCATCTTTTCCCTGAAGTTCAAGCTCCATATACTGTTCGATCCCGGCTTTTCCAACAACCGCATCATTGGAATAATCAGGATTATCCTTACGAAGGGTTTCCAGTTCTTCAGAAGAGGCCTGGCCTGTGTAACCGAGGATCGGCGCCATACTCTCATCGTCCACATATTTTCTGGTGGAATCTTCTACAATGTGAATACCCTGGAGAGCGGCCTGATTTTCTTTTATGGCTGCCACAGATTTTTCACTGACATTTGTTGCAATGGTCACCGGCATATATTTCTTGAAACTGTTGGTGTTCAGCTGATAGCGCATGATCGCAATTTCGAGGATTTCCTGTTTGGTAAGCTCTTCCGGAAGAGAATGTGCGGCAAGTTCTTCCGGGGTGTAGGCATCTTTTCCGTAAAGAACGATAGAAAATCCGCTGCTTCCGGTAAGATGATCCATGATCTGGGCTGCGGTTGCGTTTTTCTGCTCCTCACTGAGATCATCAATCTGTGCTTCTCCGTAAATATCCGCACGGAAACGGTTAAGAGTAAATCCTTCATCTACATCAAAAGCATAGTCGCCATGATCATTGACGGTAATATGAAAATTATCAGATAAGCTGTCCCCATTTTTGGAAAGGATCTGTAATACCTGGTAGGCGATACCGTTCAGAGTCAGATTCTTTTCTCTGGTGCTGTTGTATGTACCGCTATCTTCGAATGTGACAGAATATGCAAGTACATTGGAGGCGACAACTGTGCCGTTACGGTCATAAATATTACCACGGGTGCTTTTGATCACGCGTGTTTTGGTGGTACGTGTCTGAAATTTACTGATGTAATCCTCTCCCTGTATGATCTGCAGACTGAAAAGCTGCCGGACCAAGACAGATGACAGAAAAATAAATACGATCACAAGAACTGTAGTACGTTTCAGACGGATTTTTTTGATGATTTTTTTTATTTTAATTCCCAAATAGACTCACTTTCTTTCCTTACAGTATCCATTAAGTGGTAGTTGATCCAGTAAAATACCCGGTATACGATGATGGTGAGAAAAACCGTATATACAATCTCGGGGATAATGATCCTGTATATGTAGGTCCAGAATCCAAGACGGCCTCTGAGCAGAAACTGGAGGCCATACACAGCCAGATTATAAAGAAGATCTGTTCCTGCTACAAGAAAAAGCGGAACTTTCAGATCATCATCATAAAAACTGCGGAATGCATAGCCGCTGATAAAACCTATATACATATAGATCAGTGCATAAAATCCAAACAATGATCCATAAAAGAGATCGACAAAAAGCCCGGAAAAAAATCCAGTCCACAGACCGACTTTTCTTCCACGCATAAGTCCCATGGATACACACAGGATCAAAAGCAGATTTGGAGTGATGGATCCAATGGAAATACGGTCCATTACTGTGCACTGAAGGAGAAAACAGACAATGATAGTGATAAATAATATAATCCTATTTTTCATTGGACGCATCCTCCGATTTGTCTATCGCGTCCTGTTTATTGGTGGTGATCACAAATACATCTTTCAGATGACCGAAATCAACCGGTGTAACGATCGTACCTGTTTTTGTCAGGTTATTGGGATCCTGCTGGATCTCACTGACATAACCAATAAACAGTCCTTCCACATATTTTTCACTGATGTTCGAGGTGACAATACGTTCTCCGACTGTTACCTTGTTATCCTGATCGTAAAGCTGCTCAAAGCTTAATTTGCCTTCATCGATCAGTTTCAGATCTCCGGTGACAACGCAGTTGTCGGAAGTACTGACTGCCATGGCACTGACATTGCTGCTGTCATCGATGATGGAACGGACAGTAGCCCAGGAAGGTCCCACTTCTGTAACGATACCCACAAGACCCTTTCCGGCTATCACGTTGTTATCAACCCGGATCCCGTTATTACTGCCTTTGTTGATCATAAAGGTATCATACCAGTTTCCGGGATCTTTGGAGATTATCCTTGCGGCAACCTTGGGATAGTCGGTATATTCCTGATCAAGATCGTAAAGTTCCTTCAGGCGTGTGAGCTCTGTCTGGTCCTGGATCAGGATGTTATTCTGTTCCGTAAGACTGTTGATCTGACTTTTCAGCTCTTCGTTTTCCTGAAGCACGTCCTGTTTATCACGAAGATTGTTTTTTACATTTCCAAATATATCGCTGACACCGGCGATCCCCTTTTCAAAGGGAACGATAAGAAAACCGGCTGCTTCCTGAAGTGGTGCGGAAGAGGTTCCGGAGGCTGCTGTAGCTACGATGCAGCTTCCACAGAAAAATGTCATGATTACCAGAAGATGTTTACTTTTTAAATTAAAATGAAAACGCACTTTTTTTCGGATGTTTTTCATTATATATGCCCCTTTACAGTTTTTTCTGCTTTACCGGCTGGGCCCATTTGCGCAGGTTTCTGTCGCGGATGATCTTTTCCAGGCCGTATGCTGCAGAAGTTTCATACAGATCAGAAAGATTAAAGGCAAATCCTGTATAGCTAGCCAGATAGTTATCTATATAAGGAAGCCGTGTACTGCCGCCGGTCAGATAAATGCCCTCTTTTGCGATATGATAAGCGATCTGTGGCGGGGTACGTTCCAGAAAAGATTTCATCTCTGCTGCGATCTGGTTCACACAGTTGGCGATCCCTTCATTAACAACGTAGGCAGAAATAACTTCTTCTCGTGGAAGTCCGGAAATACTGTCGATCCCGACTACTTTTCGGGCTTCTTTTTTCTGATCATTCAGTCTTCCCATAACTACTTTCAAACGTTTTGAAGTTCGTGTTCCAATCTGAAGATTATAATGTTTTCGGATCTCGCTGCAGATAGATTCGTTCATCTGTCTGCCTCCGATGGGGATCTTACGGCTGATGATGATCTTGCCGTCGGTTATGATGGAAAACTCTGTACTCTGTGCACCGATGTTTACGATCATGCTGCCCTGATTCTTTTCAGGGTCGATTCCCATGGCAATGGCATCTGCAATAGGGGACTCCACCATAAAAACACGGTTTTTCCGCAGCCAGTGACCATTGACCAGATGATAGTATGCCCTCTTTTCGATAGCAGTCATATCAAGTGGTACGGAGAAATACATGTCTGCTCCGAGACCGGATGTATGATCGATTTTTTTTATCATGCTGTAAAGGACGATCTCCTGCAATTCCAGATTTGCCAGCATACCGAAAGCCATAGGAGAATTTACGGAAATATCTGCAGGTGATTTTTCAAACATTTCATAAGCTTCGTTTCCTATGGCAAGGATCCGGCGTCCTCTGTAGGCTACCATGTTCTTTTCTATGTAACTTTTGTTTCTGAAAAATGAATAGACTTTTACAGAGCTGCTTCCAAGGTCTACTCCGTAATTATTTCTAAAAAGCATAAATCTGTCCCTTCACTTAAGTATATTCATCAAAAATCCCTTTTTCGCGGAAACTGACATACCTGTGATCACCGATGATGATATGATCCAGAAGATGGATGCCGAGGAGTTCACCACAATGATAGATCCGTTCCGTAACATCCAGATCAGCCTGGCTGGGGGAGGGATCGCCTCCTGGATGATTGTGGACCAGGATCAGGTTCACCGCCCGATACTTTACAGCTTCTACAAAGACTTCTCTTGGTGTGATCAGTGTGGCATTGACTGTACCGCGGCTTAAAAGCTGTTCCCCCGACAAATGGTTATGTCCGTCCAGCATCATGCAGTAAAGCAATTCCTGCTCTTCATGCCGGAGCCGCTCCATATAATATTTCGCAATGGTTACCGGATGGTGAAAAGACAATTCCGGTTTTGCAGCTGCGGTTGCCATACGCTTGGAAAGTTCCCCGATACATTTCAGCTGTATGGCTTTTACCTTACCGATCCCATGGATCTTCATCAGTTCCTGCATGGAAATATGAAACAGTCCAAGCAGGCCACTGTATCCGGTCTGTTTCGATAAATTCAGGATTTTATCTGCCAGAGTCAGGGAACTGGATCCCTGTACGCCACAGCGCAGGATCACGGCAAGAAGCTCTCGATCGCTTAAGGCCTGTTCTCCTTCCCGCAGACATTTTTCATACGGACGCTGATAATCTGGCATTTCCATTATAGTATCTTTCATATGATTTCCCTTTTCGCTCTCGAAGAAGGGGATGCAAAATTGCAGAAGTTATTTTAGCATAAAAAAGCAGGGATGTACACTCTATCCCGGAAATTTCCACTTTTTTCACATTTTGTTTACAGGCAGGGCATAAACAGAAGCGACTGCTTCTGCCACCTTGATCCCGTCCATCGCTGCGGATGTAATGCCTCCGGCGTAACCGGCGCCCTCTCCGCAGGGGTAGATCCCTTCTATATTGGAAGTGAGCTTTTTCGGTTCCCGAACGATCCGTACAGGAGAAGAGGTACGGCTTTCTACTCCTTCCAGCAATGCATCCGGTCGGTCAAAACCGGAAAGCTTTTTTCCAAAAGCATGGATTCCTGCTTCAATGGAATCGCCGATCTCTTTCGGGAAAATACTGCGGACATCGGTAAGTGTATAAGCTCCTTTTATACAGGGGATCACATCTCCAAGCCTGGTACTTTTCTGATGGGTACAGTAATCTTTGAAAAGCTGTACCGGAATTTTTCCGTTTCCGGCTTCCCAGGCTGCGCGCTCCAGTTTTCGCTGCAGAGCGATTCCGCCGAGAACTCCCTCTTCAGGAAAATCAGAAGGGTTTACCGTAACGATGATAGCACTGTTGGCATTATGGCTGTCACGTGCCTGATAGCTCATACCATTCACTGCAAGCATACCTTCTTCAGAAGATGCATTTACAACATATCCGCCGGGACACATACAGAAAGAATAAACGCCACGTCCGTTTTCCAGTGTATGGGTAACCTTGTAGCTGGATGCACCCAGACGGTCGTTTTCCGGTTCCCCGTAAAGATCCTGGTTGATCATGGTCTGCGGATGTTCCACACGTACCCCCACTGCAAAAGATTTCGGCTCCATGTTAATATTGTGTTTTTCCAGCATGGCAAACGTATCTCTGGCGCTGTGGCCGGGAGCAAGAATGCAGATTTCTGCCGGTATTTCCTCTTTTGCATTGACAATGACTGCATTAAGCTTCCGGTCACGGATCATCAGATCAGTTACTGTGGAACGAAAACGGAATTCCCCGCCCATTTCTTCAATCTGATGACGCATAAACTGAACGATACCTACAAGCTGATCTGTGCCAAGATGAGGCTTTTGCTGGTAAAGGATCTCAGAGGGAGCTCCTGCCTCCACAAATCGGGAAAGAACTTCCTTTCCTCTTCCAAAAGTATCTTTTACCAGAGTATTCAGCTTTCCATCGGAAAAAGTCCCTGCACCGCCCTCTCCGAACTGTACATTGGAATCCGGATCCAGGATGCCGTTTTTCCAGAAATTTTCCACGGTTTCCTGGCGTTTGTCTGCTTCTTCTCCCCGTTCCAGTACCAGTGGACAGTACCCGGCTTTGGCCAGGTACCAGGCACAGAATAATCCTGCAGGTCCGCTTCCGATCACTATAGGACGATGGGAAAGAGTTTCAGAGCCAGATGAGGGAAAATGATATTTCTTCTCAGAAGTTAACATAATATTTTTATCGTGAACCTTTTTGAGAACACGGGATTCGTTATCCAGTTTAATATCTACAGTGTAGACAAATTTTTTGTCCTCTTTGTGCCGGGCATCCAGAGATTGTTTTCGAATCTCATAGGTGAGCGGCTGATTTCCAAGACGAAGCATTTTTGCTATTTTTCGGTGAAGCTGCTCTTCTGTATGAGTGATGGGAAGCTTCAGCTGTGTGATCCGGATCATTTTTCTTCCTCCTTTGCTGCCCAGATACCGGCGGCAGCTCCGCTTGACCATGCCCACTGCAGGTTATAACCTCCGCAGGTACCGTCAATGTCAAGGAGCTCTCCGGCAAAATAAAGACCTTTATGAAGTCTGGACTCCATGGTTTTGCTGTGAACTTCAGACGTATCCACTCCACCGGAACAAACCTGTGCCTGTTCAAAGGAAAGGCCGTTTTTTACCGGGAGACGAAAATCGGTGATTCCGCGGATAAGATCCTTCTGTGCACATAAAACACGGATCAGTTTTTCAGGAAAAAGTCCGATGAGAAGTTCTTTTTCTGTTTTGTAAGGGCAGGCTGCTTTTCTGTGCTCCAGGTATTCTTCCAGCTCTTTCCGGTTCAGTTCCGGAAAAAAATTTATGGAAAGCTCCACATTTTTGTTTTCATGGACGGCACGGATAGCATAGCGGGAAATCTGGAATACCGGGATCCCGGATACACCGTAATCGGTAAGCTGCAGTTCTCCCTGCTGGGAGACTGTCGGTGTGCCGTCTATATAAAGTGTTATCTTCCCTTCTGTCCGTACACCACTCCAGCCGGAAAAAGAATTTCCCTTACATTTCAGAGCTGTCAGTGCTGGAAGGGGTTCGATCAGATGATGTCCGAGACTTTTTGCAATTTCATATCCGCTTTCGCAGGAACCTGCAACGGAAGACGCACGGGAACCATTTGCAAGGATCACGGCATCACCACTGTAGGTCCATCCGTCCGTATGGATCTTCCACTGTCCGTCTGTAAAAGACACGCCGGTAACGGTCTGATTGGTTTTCAGCTTTACCTTCAGGCTGCGTGCCTTCATGACAAGAACATCTACCACACTCTGTGCCTGGTTGCTTCGGGGATAGATCCATCCGCTGCGGTCTGTGGTACAGATTCCCAGTTCCTGAAAGAATTTCAGAGTTTTTTCCACAGGAAACTGTGCCAGGGCATCTTTGGCAAATTCAGGATGAGATCCCCGGTAAGCGTTTTCATCCTGATTCAGGTTCGTCATATTACAACGGCCGTTTCCCGTAGCACAGATTTTTCTGCCGGGACGGTCATTTTGTTCCAGAACCGTAACCGCTGCTCCGTTTATGGCAGCCTGAATAGCCGCCATAAGGCCGGAAGCACCTGCTCCTACGACAAAGACCTGCTTTTTTAAGTCCTGTCCTTCGGATTTTTTCATAATTTCACAAGTTCCTTATCAACCATATACTGAAGAGATTTCAGGATTCCAAGTTTAGCATGCTCCCAGGTAAGACCACCCTGGAAATAAACAGCATAAGGTGGTTTCATAGGACCATCGGCAGAAAGCTCGATGGAAGAACCCTGGATGAAAGCACCTGCAGCCATGATGACCTGACTGTCATACCCTGGCATATCCCACGGTTCCGGTGTCACAAAACTGTCTACCGGTGCTGCAGCCTGGATACCCTGGCAGAATGCTACAAGACCTTCCGGTGTTCCAAGGGTGACTGCCTGGATGATATCCTGACGTGGTTCTGTGCTGTTCGGTACCACCGGGAAACCAAGTTTTTCGTAAATGTTTGCTGCAAAAACGGCGCCTTTTAAAGCTCCTTTGGTAACCATCGGTGCAAGGAAAAATCCCTGGTACAGAGAACGGTTTACACCAAGGGTTGCCCCCACTTCCATGCCCAGTCCCGGGCAGGTCATACGGTAGGAAGCGTTTTCCACACAGTCTTTTCTTCCGGCGATATATCCGCCGATAGGGGCAAGACCGCCGCCTGGATTTTTGATCAGGGAACCCACCATGATATCTGCACCTACATCACTTGGCTCTATGGTATCTACGAACTCACCGTAGCAGTTATCTACCATGCAGATCACATCCGGTTTGATCTTCTTTACAAAAGCGATCAGCTCACCGATCTGTTTTACAGAGAAGGAAGGACGAGTCTGATAGCCTTTGGAACGCTGGATGGTTACCAGCTTTGTTTTTTCATTGACTGCTTTTCTGATGTTTTCATAATCAAAGGTACCATCCTCGAGAAGATCCACCTGACGATATTTTACGCCATATTCCGCAAGGGAACCATTGGACGGGCGGATACCGATCACTTCTTCCAGGGTATCGTAAGGCTTTCCTACAGGGGAAAGAAGCTCGTCACCGGGGCGCAGGTTTCCGAAGAGAGCAATGGCAAGTGCATGAGTTCCACAGGTGATCTGCGGGCGTACCAGGCAGGCTTCTGTGTGGAAGGTATCGGCATAAACCTGCTCCAGAGTTTCGCGGCCAAGGTCGTTGTAGCCATAACCGGAGGAAGCTCCGAAACAGGCCTCACTGACACGGTTCTTCTGCATGGCGCGGATAACCTTCATCTGGTTGTATTCTGCAGTCTTATCAAATTTCTCAAAACGTTCTTTCAGGGAATCTTCCACAGATTTACCGAAATCGTAAACTGCAGAAGAGATTCCAAGCTGTGCATATAATTCTTTCATGATCATTTTTCCTTTTTTATTTTATTTGGCAGGAAGGATTCCCTTTTCCCTACATACAGAAAGCATGTAGGAAAGGATCCTGCTGTCATCGTAATCAAAGTTATCTTTATCTACCCAGGTTACTTCGTCTTCTCTGCGGAACCAGGTAAGCTGACGTTTGGCAAAGTGTCTGGTGTCACGTTTCAGGACCCTTACGGCTTCCTCATAAGAATAGTTTCCGTCCATCCAGTCCAGGATTTCCTTATAGCCAAGCCCCTGCATGGAAACCATTCCCCTGTGGCAGCCCATCTCCCGAAGCTTTTTAACTTCTTCTGTCAGACCGTTTTTCAGCATTTCGTCCACTCTTGTGTCAATGCGTTCATAGAGAAGTGGGCGTGGTGCGTTCAGGACGAAATAAGCCAGTGCATAGGGACTGGTATGCTCCTTCTGTTCTTCATTATGTTCGGAGATTCTGGTACCGTTCTGTTTATAAAATTCCAGGGCACGTATCACCCGCTTGACATTGTTCTCATGGATATCTTCGGCTGACTTGGGATCGACCTTGGCAAGCATGTCATGGAGAAATGCAGGCCCCTTCTGCTCGGCCAGCTCTTCCAGCTCCCTGCGGTAATGTTCATCCTGGTCGGAGCTGGTAAAATCAATATCTCTGGTCACAGACTGAATATAAAATCCTGTGCCGCCTACCAGGATCGGAATCCGGCCTTTGTCATAAATTTTGTCCATGGCATCTTTTGCCATCTGCTGAAAAAGGACAATGTTAAAATCTTCTGTTGGCTCCAGTACATCCACCAGATGATGTGGGACGCCATCCATTTCTTCCGGCGTGATCTTGGCGGAACCGATATCCATATGGCGGTAAACCTGCATGGAATCCGCGGAAATGATCTCTCCGTTTACTGCTTTTGCAAGTGCAATAGAAAGCTTTGTTTTTCCCACGGCAGTAGGCCCGGTAAGCACGATAAGAGGTTTTTTCATATATTTCCTCCGTTTATGTTAAGTATCTTACACGATACGTTTGAATTTTTTTTCGATTTCTGTCTTACTCATGGCAATGATCGTTGGTCTTCCATGAGGACAGTTATAAGGATTTTCCAGTGTCAATAATTCATCGATCAGCTTGTCAGCTTCCTGAGGTGACATGGAATGATTGCCTTTTACAGCAGCCTTACAGGCCATGGTCGCAAGCCTTGAGGCAAAAATTTCAAAGGCATCCTTGGAACCGTCTGCAGTGAGATGGTCCAGCATTTCCAGAAACAGCTCTTCTTCTGTCATTCCCAGAAGGCTGGAGGGAACCGCACTGATACTGTACTCCCTTCCGCCAAAAGGTTCGATCTCAAAGCCGAAATCCCGGAAATACTTTTTGTTTGCCTTCAGCAGATTCTCCTCCTCAAGGCTGAGTGAAACGATCAGTGGGGGACTTACATACTGGGACTGGATGTTCTGGGACTGAAACTGCTTTACGAATCGCTCATAATATACTTTTTCATGGGCAGCATGCTGGTCAATGATATAAAAATTATCCTCAAACTGTACCAGCCAGTAGGTATCAAACAGCTGTCCGATCAGTCTGTGGCGGCTTCTGGATTCAGGAGCAAGAAGCCGTTCTTCGAACAGTTCCAGCTGTTTTGGCGGTTCCTGTTCCAGCGATTTGATCGGATCGTTGTCTACCTCAGGAGGTGCCGATTCAGCAGGCTTTTCAGAAATCACTTCATAATCTGCTGTTTCTGCAGCGGAATTTTCATTTCTTCCGTCTTTTAATGTTCCGGAAAACATTTCCTCTTCTTCTTTTGTGAAAGGCTGCGATCCATATACGGGATTTTCCCGCAGAGAATCCACACGTTTGTATTTATCTGCAGAAGAAGCTGAAGAATTGTGAGCTGTTTCAGCTGAACCATAGGAGGCGGTACCATTTGTTGGCTTATTATAAGGTATCGATGGAACCGGCGCTGTACTACGTACTTCAGAAGCTGTCGGTGCAGCATGGGAAGCTATATTTGCTGTCCGATTCGGGTGACCGTACATCTCCTGCCGCCGTTTTACTTCAAAAGGCTCCGGAATATTTCCTGGCTTTATCTGTTCTGTGCGGGATGTCGGTTCGTCTTTTCCAACAGATACCTGCGGGATCAGTTCTCTGTGGGTCAATACTTTGCGGACAGTTTCATAAATGGCCGTGTAAACTTCGGTTTCTCTGGCAAAACGCACTTCTCTCTTTGCGGGATGCACATTAACATCCAGGTCATTGCCGTCCATTTCAATCCGAAGTGAGACAAACGGAAATTTATGTTGCATGACAAGTCCTTTATATCCGTCCTCAATGGCCTTGGTAATGATCTTGTTTTTTACATATCGGCCATTGATATAATAATTCTCAAAAGTACGGTTTCCTCTGGAAATCTCCGGTTTTCCCACAAAGCCCTCGATCTTCATGAAATCATTTTCGTAGGAAACATCCAGAAGCGCCTTGGCAATCTCCCGTCCGTAGACACTGTAGATCACATCTTTTACGCTGTAGTTTCCGGAACTGGAAAGCTTCACCTGACGGTTCTGGATATATTTAAAGGAGATTTCCGGATGGGAAAGCGCCAGCTGCTCCATCAGAGTATTGATGTAACCGGCTTCTGTCATATCGGATTTTAGGAATTTGCTCCTTGCAGGTGTATTGTAAAAGAGGTTTCGAATCAGAAATGTTGTTCCCTCCGGTGCCCCCATTTCCTCCAGAGACTGTTCTTTTCCGCCTTCGATCACATAACGGGTACCACTGATCCCGGAAGGAGTCTTTGTGATCAGCTCCACCTGGGAGACGGCGGCAATACTGGAAAGTGCTTCACCACGGAAGCCAAGAGAGGCAATGTGGGTCAGGTCTTCTACTTTTTCAATTTTACTTGTGGCATGGCGGAGAAAAGCAAGCGGAACCTGCTCTGCATCCATTCCGGAGCCATTGTCCGTGATACGGATCAGCTTTTTTCCGCCGTCTGTGATCTCTACAGTAATAGCGGTAGCACCTGCGTCAATGGCATTTTCCACAAGCTCTTTTACAACAGAGGAGGGGCGCTCTACGACCTCTCCTGCTGCGATCTTATCAATGGTATTCTGGTCTAAAACTGCAATTTTTTTCAAGGGTATCACCACCGGTTCTTAATTTTGTTCTGCAGGTTATAGAGAATATTTAAAGCTTCCATTGGTGTCAGATTCCCGATCTCCAGGTTTTTGATCTCTTCAATGATATCATTGTCCTGTACCGTGTCAAACAGTGACATCTGTGCCATATCTAACTGATCATAGGTGATCTTCTGCTTTTTCTTTGGAGCAGTCAGATCTTTTACAGCAGCAGTGATATCTGCATCACTGAGCTCCTCTACCAGCTCCTTGGCACGCTGGATCACGGAATCCGGAACACCGGCAAGCTTGGCTACCTGGATACCATAGCTTTTATCTGCTCCGCCTTTTACGATCTTACGCAGGAATACGATATCGTCACCTTTTTCCTTGACAGCGATACAGTAGTTGTTGACACCGGAAAGCTTGCCTTCCAGTTCGGTAAGCTCATGATAATGGGTCGCAAATAAGGTCTTGGCGCCGCAGAGTTTGGTGTTGCTGATGTGTTCGATCACTGCCCAGGCAATGGAAAGGCCGTCAAAGGTACTGGTTCCACGTCCGATCTCATCCAGGATCAGAAGACTTCGGGAAGTGGCATTACGAAGAATGTTGGCAACCTCTGTCATCTCCACCATAAAGGTACTCTGTCCGCTTGCAAGGTCATCGGATGCTCCCACACGGGTGAAGATCCGGTCAACCACACCGATATTCGCACTGTCCGCAGGAACAAAGCTTCCGATCTGTGCCATCAGTACGATCAATGCTGTCTGGCGCATGTATGTGGATTTTCCGGCCATGTTCGGTCCTGTGATAATGGAGATACGTTTTTTGTGGTTGTCAAGATACGTATCATTTGGAATGAACATATCGTTTTCGATCATCTGTTCCACAACCGGGTGGCGGCCATTTCGGATATCAATGAGTCCGGTCTCATTGATCTTGGGCCGGACAAAGTTATTCCTCTGTGCAACCAGTGCAAGGGAAGCAAAAACATCCAGAGCAGCTACTGCCTTTGCAGTACGCTGGATACGGACAACCTCAGCTCCAACCTGATCACGGATATCTGAAAACAGTTCAAATTCTAATGCATAAAGCTTATCTTCTGCTCCAAGGATCAGATCCTCCAGATCCTTCAGCTCCTGGGTGATGTAACGCTCTGCGTTGGTAAGGGTCTGTTTGCGGATATAGTCCTCCGGCACGAGATCCTTGAAGGTGTTGGTAACTTCCAGGGAATAGCCGAATACACGGTTATATTTGATCTTCAGGCTCTTAATACCGGTACGTTCCCGCTCTCTTGCTTCCAATTCAGATAACCACTTCTTTCCATCTGTCCGGGAGCGGCGGAATTTATCCACATCTTCGTTATAACCTTCCCGAATGATACCGCCGTCCTTTTGGGCAAGGGGCGGATCATCAGCAATGGAATTACGGATCAGATCGGTAATGTCTGACAATGGATCCATGTCTTCGTTGATCTGCATAAGCAGCGGAGATTTAAATTCTGCAAGGATCTGCTTTATATAAGGCAGCATTTCCAGGGAAGAGGCAAAGGAAACCAGATCTCTTGGGTTGGCAGATTTATAGCTGATACGGCTTATCAGACGTTCCAGATCGTAGATCGGATTTAAGTATTCCCGGATCTCATCACGATCCATAGGTTTTGCGTTCAGTTCTTCCAGGGCACCAAGTCTCTTTTCGATTTCCTCTGCATCGATCAGAGGCTGCTCCACATAAGAACGAAGGGTTCTTGCACCCATGGCAGTTTTGGTTTTATCCAGAACCCAGAGAAGAGAACCTCTTTTCTGCTTTTCGCGCATGGTTTCCACAAGCTCCAGGTTACGACGGCTGGAGCTGTCGATGAGCATATATTTTTCAGCAGAGTAAGGGCGGATGCTTGCCATATGGGAAAGTGCTGTTTTCTGTGTTTCCTTCAGATACAGGAACAGTGCACCGGAAGCAATGATCCCGCTGTCATAATCTCCGATCCCGAGACCTTCCAGATTTCCGACGTGAAAATGCTCTTTCAGGGTTTTCTGGCACAGCTGGTCGTCAAAGTACCAGGGATCCAGAGCAAATACACAGATTCCAAGACGCCCCTTCAGATCCGCTACATCCACACCGCTTAAAAGAAAGGCGTCATTGCAGATGATCTCTGCAGGTGTAAATTTATTGATCTCATCCAGAAGCTTCTGAGGTTTATCCAGTTCTGTGAGAAAACAGTCACCGGTTGTGATATCTGCAATTGCACAGCCAAAATGCTCTCCAATGGAGACGATGGACATCAGATAATTGTTTTTGGACTCGTCCAGTGACATGGTATCCAGAGTAGTTCCCGGCGTGACAATGCGGACAACCTCTCGTTTAACAAGACCCTTGGCTTTTTTCGGATCTTCTACCTGTTCGCAGATGGCAACCTTATAGCCCTTTTCGATCAGCCGGTTGATATAAGTTTCCGCAGCATGAAAAGGAACGCCACACATGGGCGCTCTCTCTTCCAGTCCGCAGTCTTTTCCTGTAAGTGTAATTTCCAGTTCCCTGGATGCAGTCAGTGCATCCTCAAAGAACATTTCATAAAAATCGCCCAGACGGTAAAAAAGGATACAGTCGCTGTACTCTTCTTTGGTCTTTACGTATTCTTTCATCATCGGTGATAATTTCCCTGTGTTGACTGGAAGCCCTGTATTTACGCGGCTTGTAGATGCTTTATGTTCCTCTTTGACCCACTTTTGACCCATTTTTTTTTCTTCTTCAGTGTTTCTTGTTTTTTCCAAATATTTAAACCTCTTCCTAAAATCTCATTTCATCAGCAAAATCAGCTTTCTTTTCCATACTTTTCATCATACCGTTTGTATTCATCTTTTACATACCCCTGTTCAAGATGCGTATAATACTCTGTCATTTTCTGAGTAGAATGACCGCTAATTTTACCTACCGTAGCCGGTTCCATTCCAGACTGTACACATCTTGTTACAAAAGTATGACGAAAACTATGCGGAGTTACCTCTAACATTTCTGCTTCTCGCCCGTCTTTTTCAGCTTCTAATGATTCCTGCTTATTTACAATATTTTTGATTCGTTCACATTCATCTTCAGCATTACCAGGAAGATAACTCATTCCTGTCGATGTTGTAAATATCAGACCAGGATATTTTTTTAGAAGATCATTTCCAGTTCCCCATTTCTTGCCTAACACTTTTTTGTCCTGATTCTGTTTTTCTTTCCAGCTCAAAAAAGCTTCAATTGCAATATCCGGCAGCGGAATTATCCTGACACTTTTCTTTTTTTTCGGTGATGTAATTTGTGTAACATAATACGGCTCAGCAAGTTTTTTTCCCTGCTTGTCATAATACAATTTGACTCTGTTTAACGTTTTGTATACACGGACATGTTTTTCATTAAAATTAACATCTCGCCATTGTAAGGCAAGTACTTCGCCTATACGCATTCCCGTATGCATCAAAATCAAGAAAAGTTCCTCATAACGGTCTCCTTTAATGGCTTCCAAAAAGCGATGGCTTTCATCTGTACTAAGACAATTTTCTTTTACATCCAAAGCTTCTTCTGTAGGTTCTGTCAACACTTCTCCCGGTGCCTCAACGGAAAGCTTAACTTCTGCTGTAGGATCCGATGGAATCATTTTACTGGCTGCTGCCCTCTCAAACATTTGATGCACGACACTTAATGATTGCTTGATTGATGTAGGAGCGTATCCTTCATCCTCCAATTTTTTAATCATGTCAAGAATATGTTCCGGTTTGATATCTACCAGTTTCATGTAACCGATGTATTCTTCCGTTCTTCTAAAACCATCTTCATAATTTCTTATCGTGGTTGCTTTAAGATTCCGAACCTTATAAAGTTCCATCCATTTCTCATACCATTTTGAAACGGACATACTCGAATCAAAGCCTGGAACACCTGGGAGAACCTCCGCTAAATACATGCTTCTTTGCTTTCTCACTTGCTGAAGATTTGTTCCATAGATAGAAAAAGGCGGTTTGCCAGAACCCTTAATTGTGATTCTGGCTTCATACCGCCCATCTTTTCTTTGTCGGATTCCCTTACCTATTTCTTTTCCTTTTAGATTTTTTCCCATAACATTACCATCCTTTTTCTAATAACAATAGATGATCATGCATGGCACTGGACTTAATTTTAACACAACCCCAAAAACCTTTCAAGACTGCCGATCTATCCATTTCTGAAATTTTTTCTTATCAATCAGGGCTCTTCGCCCAATTCGTACCATGAAGGTATTATTGTTCATAAGTGTTCGCATTGTTTTCTCAGAAAGCCCTGTCAGTTCACAGGCTTCCTTAACTGATATAAGAATCTTATCGTTATCTGCTGCCGGTTGTTTCTTTTTATGTATCATATATAATTACAGCCAATATCTGCAGGCAGATGATATTGGCTGTTCCTCCTCTCCTATGGATTCTATAAACGGACTTCCTGCGAGTCCCTGTGATTTTGTTTTATTTATTGTGCTGCTTTTTTACATAATATTCTACCGCTTCCTGTAAGCTGCATCCGCTCCGACGACTTTTGCTTACTACACTATTTTTACTTATCTTTAGTTTTTCGCAGCATTCCTTAAGCGATGGATAAAGGGTTCCATGATAATCAAATTCAGGATTATCCAGCATCTTTTTTCTTTTTCTTGTCATAAAATGCTCAAATGATTCTTCTATGGAACAATTTTTATCTCTGGCTCTCTGCCTTACACACGCATCTTCAATGCCATATTTTTTACAGCATGCTCGGAGACTGGGGTATTCCGTCCCCTTAAATGTAAACTTCTGTATCCTTTCTTCGATTATCTCTTTGTTTGCAATAAAATGTTCCAACGATTCATCTGTGCTGCACCCTAATCTATACTTTCTTGAAGATACGCTGTTTGCATTCACACCATAAACCTCACAGCATTCTTCCAACGTTTCATAGATTTTATTTCGGAATACAAATTCATTTTTCTTTGTCACTATTTTTTTCTTTATGAAATGATCCAGGGCCTCTTCTATACTACATCCAGTCGAGGAAGCCCGGTTACGGACACTGGCGGCACGAACATCATACTTTCTGCAGCATTCAGCAACACTTTGATATTCTTTTCCCTTATATACAAATATCTTTTTTAGTTCATCCGCATTGCTTTTTTCTATAAAATGTTTTACAGCCTCTTCCCAGGTGCAATGAATCCGCCATGCTCTGGCCCGTACACTGGTTTCATTAATTCCGTATATCTCACAACACTGTCCAAGGGAAACATATTTTTCCCCTTCATAAAAGAATGGTTCTTTTGCGCGGTGCCTTTTTTTTGATATTACCTTGTTTCCAGAATTCTCATCATTTCCTGTGGATTCCTGTGGCACGCAACCTTCCATATGAGAAACATTTTTTTCTAACGTCTCTGGCAAGGAGCTTTTGGTTCTATAGGCAGCACTTCTTACAATTTTGGGGTTCAGGTCATACGCGAGACAACATTCCGTGAAACTATTGTATTCTTTTCCCCGGAATGCAAAGATTCTTTGCTTTTTAGATTTAATGTAATGTGTAATCGCACGTGTAGAAGAAACTCCATTCTTTTCCATATACAAACGTACGGATATAGGATTTATTCCCAATTCTTCACAGCATTGAGGAAGTGATGGATACTTCACTCCATGATATGTGATTTCATGTGCCTTTTTCCATTCTATTGCCCGTTCAATTGCTTCCTGCGGTGTGCATTTTCGATTCCACATATCTGTTTTAACGGAAGCTTCGTTTATATCATAAAATTCGCAGCAGGTCTTAATGCTGGCCCATTTTCGATTTCGGAATATGATCTCTTTACTTTTTTTCAATTCAATAAAATGTGTAATCGCTTCTTCAGTTCTACATTTATATTGATTCTGATACGCCATTACACTACGGTAACATATTCCATAAAAATTACAGCATTTATGCTTACTTTCAAAAGTTCTGCCATTGTACACAAATTTGAATTTCTCCATGTAATTTGATCTGATTTTACGTGGCATAAAAACTTCTTTCCTCCTTTTATCGTGATTGGATCTGATACATGTCAAAACATTTTGCCAAACAAAAAAAGACACTCCAAGAGTCCATTTTACTCTTTTTGTGTCTTTATCGGTTGATCCGCAGACGCGGTATAAAGTATAAAATTCTGACCTCGTATCAGAATAAAATTTGTGCAATCTGCCTTGCAAAATGTTCTATTTTATCGTATCATTCCAGATACTTAATGTCAATTTCACTACAGGCTTTAAACAGTAGCAGCTGGGTAGTATTTTACTCGTATTCCTGCGAATACATGCATAAACTGTTGCATACATGCAAATGCCCCTCCGGTCTTTTCACCGGAAAAGGGCACTTACAGAAGGCTTTTTGTATTCATGTCATACAAAAAATCACATAAATCAAGATTGGAAATGAAACAAACATAAGCCCAAAATCAACAAAGATCAATATCAGCCAAAGCAACTTTAATTTTTCCTCCAAATCTCATCCTCCGTTTCGAGTATATTTAAGGAATTCCATAAAATCCCTTATACTTAAATAAAAGAGAATTTCAGAGCTGTTTCTGTAAATATCCCCAAATTTTCACAGGAATTTCATTTTACTGTTAAAGTTACTTTTGTGATATATCAATCTGCTATTATGCGGCCTGTTCTTCCAGTTCTCGATTCCCAGCCTCCATTAAATCTTCCTCCAGAATTTCAGCAAGCAATTTGTTGCAATACCCAACACCGTTTACACGAACGCCTTTGCTGCGGAGCTCGTCAATCTCTTTTTTCCTGAGACTCTGACTTTTTACAGCCAGTTTATAATCTTCTTTTGCCAGTTTCTTTTTTAATTGTTTCTGCCATTTTACAAGAAAATCCCTTGCAAGCTCAATATCTTCATTCTGCTGGTTATAAAAAGTACGTGTCTGCCTTATGGTCCCATCCGGTTCCACTTCAAGCGTATAGTACGCCTCCGTTGGTTGTTCTGCCTTTCTCAAAAACAGGATATAGGATTCCTGCTGGCTCATTCGTTCATAATAGGTTTCTGTATTATTTACGCAGTGATGCATCAGTTTTGCTTCATACAAAATGTCATCCACTTTTTCCGGCACAACGATCTGATACTCTTTGTCCGCATATTCATATTTTTTCAAATCCCTGCATATACGATTCAGACCCGGATACTTCTTTTCCAGCTCTCCGGCTCTTAAAATCAAATCTTTTGCTTCTATCTCTTTTATCATTTCATTATGTCTCTGCATGAGTTTTCGTGCACGGTAGATAACAGAATCCTGCACATTCACTCCGACCCGAATTGCCATATTGAGATAATCCTTCCATGTTTTGATCAGGTCTTTCACGGATTCCCCACTTTCTGCTGCCTGCTTTTCCAGATAATTTTTGATCTGTAAAGGGGCCATACGATCCATAATGAACATAAGATCCGCTGGTTTAAGCTTTTCCCGGCACATCCACGAAATCACATCGTCACGGATCAATTTGTTTTGGGCTTTTTCAAGTAATAGCCATTGAAGAAAAATCTCTCCCCCATTGTTTGTACGCAGCCTTTTTAAGCGGAATCTATCAATTCCCAGTGCTTTTCCAAGGTCTCCGGAATCTTCACAATAGATCTGTGCTTTATTATCCATAATGTCCTCTGCCAGATGATAAAGTCCTGCTTTAATGAGCCGTTCCAGATAAGGTCTTTCTTTAACCATTTCAAAAAAACTTACCGGATCTAAAAACCTTTTGACTTTTGCATATTCGTAGAATCCTGTCCTACGGAATGTCCTGTTTTTAATGCCATACAGTGATTTTCCATAAATATTTCCCATATTATATTTTTCATATGTCATATAGCCACCGTAACCTGGATACAGTGGAACCTGTAATTTACCCTGGATCCATCGGTTTTCTTTTGTCCAATGATGACGGCCGAAATAATATTCTTTCGTATTTAATTCTTCATCATACAGGATTCTCCGGCGCTCAAAGAAAGAATATACTGGTTTTTTATATGAGCTGCTTACTATGAGCATCTGAAGCTGGAATTCTCTCAAAACAAACACATTATTTCCACAGGTCTGAAGCAGGTATGCAGTCTCTTTTTGGGTTTCTATATTTTTGGCCCGGCCTAATGCTTTATATTGAATCTGATGTCTGCATTTTGGGCAATTCCCCACTGCATTATGGTGAGGATGGCTGATTGGAACTTCGCTTTCACACCAACTACAATATCCTGTCTGATCTTTCCTGCGGCTGTAATGATAAAAGATAAAATTCTGGGTAATTCCAACTTTTTTCTGCCATCTCAGCCAGTCTTTCGGAACTTCTGGGAGTCTATCCATACACTGATCCCAGTTTGTCAGAATTTTTTCATATTTCATTCCCAGCCTCCGGTGTCTCTGGTCACATTGATATACATACAGTGCATAAAAAGCATCGTCATATTCACTTTCAAGATACTTTTGGATCAACGCTGTATCCGCCTCTTTCATATAAGAATTTTCCTGATATAACCATTTTGAAAAAATGGTCTTATCCAGCATACTTTCTGACCATTTCTTTGTCTGGTAATCATACCCTTTAAAAACATCGTTCTTTTTATCAACGTATAATGTATATACAGGTTTCCGACAGTCCGTGGAAAGATATTCTGCCAGATAAAATGCTACTTTTAAAATATTGTTTTCTACTTCTGCACGTAAATATAGCCCCCTCTGATAAATCAGCTGCTCCGTATAGTATCCTTCATCTCTTACCGGCACATCTTCTTTTGCAAGTTTTATCAGTTCATCCGTAGCTTCCAGCAATTTCATGTTACGCAATTCTTTTTTATTCATTTACGTCCTCTCCTTCATTTTCTGCTGTATATAATGTCATTTTCTCTTTTCTGCTCAAATGCAGCAGGGGAACTCCCTGCCGCATCCACTTTATCCTTTTATTTACGCCGCTATTTCAGTAGGGCTTTCTCCGTTTTCTGCCGATTCCACTGGTAGGTCCATTAAGTCTTTCTCTAAAAGATCAGCCAGAAGTTCCCCAGCAAATGCTCCGCCATGGACAACTACATGCTTATCACGTATCTCCTGATAGTTCTGCTGCCTGAGCTTCCTGCTTTCTTCTGTGCTCTTACGATCTTTTTTGGTTAATCGCTTCTGAATTTCCTTCTGCCACAATGTTAAAAAAGAAGTCACCTTATCAATGTCCTTATTTTGACGGTTAAATTCCGCACGTTTTTGCCGGATGGTTCCATCTGGTTCAACTTCCAGTGTATAAAACGGTACTTTCGGATTCTCTTTTTCCCGCAAAAACAGGATATAGCTTTCCTTTGAAACGATCCGGTCAAAATAAGTATCCGTCTTATTTACACAGTGATGAAGCGTATCACCTTCATATAGGATGTCATCGATACTCTTTGGCGCAATAACCTGATATTCACCGTCACTGAACTCATATTTTTCTTTCAAATCAATGAGATGTTTCTGAAATCCGACATACTTTTCTTCCAGCTCCCTGCGTCGGATTCCGCGTTTCATTTCTTCTATCTTCAAAACCGCCTCTTTATGGCGCAGTTGAAGATCTTTGGTACGGTAAATAATGGAATCATGTATATCCATTCCCAGTCTTTTTGCCATAGAAAGATAATCGTTCCACACCTGCAGCACATGGCTGATATCATCCCCGGATTTTTCTGATTGTTTCACAAGATAATGTCGAATCTGGCAGATGCTCATCTGATCCAGAACAAACTTCAGGTCGTTTGGTTCAAATCCTTCTTTTACCATCCAGCATATTTCTTCATCCCCGATTGTTTTTCCTGTACTCTTTTCAAGTTGCAGCCATTTAAGTTCTTTTACCCCGCCATTCATATCTCGGAGTCTTCGAAACTCTTTCTTATCTACGGACAGGAATTCTGTTGGTTTTCTGCCTTTCCTTTTTATTGCATCTGCTGCCCTGTGGTCCAGTACATCATCAACTAACTGGAAAAGCCCCGCTTTTACAATCTGTTCCAGTACCGGGTATGTCTTCCACAGGTAAAGATATTTTCCAGGATCTATCTTTTTCTGACCAAGAGCGTACTCACGCAGACCTGTTTCTTTTAATTCATGCCTGGACAGATCCGACAGGGTATATGGATAAACCATTCCTTTATATTGACTGTCACAGCAAGTATAATACCAAGAACTTCTACACGAAATCTAACGCATTTCCCGTTGTTTGAACAGATCATAAACGAAATTGGAAATTTCCTTTCCATTTGCAGAGAAGATTCTTCTCTGCTCTTCATGGCAGGTAGTTTCGCAATCTGTATAGCCGCCCCTTTTATACCACGTTCTGGCATGAAAGATCCGGAGCACAAAACCAGAAGTCTTGCGTCTCCTTTGGATAAGATAGACTCTGTACCACTTTGTACAAAATCTTCCAGACTTTCCCACAGAACGAAAAGTAATCGGTTGTCCACACACATTGCACTGTCCTTTCTGGTTATATTTGGGTGAGCGGATAGGAACATGTTTTTTGCAATATGTACAGTATCCTTCTGTAGCACCATTTTTCTGATACTTGTAGAAGATATAGTGTTCCGTAATTCCATATTTTGAAACCCATCCGATCCAGTTCTTAGGCAGTCCAGATACAGTTTTCATCACCTGGTCCCATGAATCTGTAAGTTTTTTATCATGACGTATCCTTTGTTCTTTACGGATATTCGCCTGAAACTCTTCCAGTGCCCGGATTGCAGGCTGTATTGTCTTTAAATATTTTTGGATGATCTTTGTATCACAGCCATTTACATAGATGTTGCCCAAATTAGTTCTTACATCCCATAAGATACTTTCAAGAAGTGCCTTTCTCCATTTTTTTAATTTTTCATCATAGGTAATAAACCGTCTCTCTTTTCTGCTGATAAACAGACGGTACCTTGGAAAGTTTATATTCTCCTCAATATCCGTTACGGCAAACAGATACACTTTTAAAATTCCTTTTTCTACTGCTGCCCGACAATACATCCGATATTTTCCGGGTTCACCCCTTTGTTTCTCCAGTGTACTCAAAGATATTTCCGTTTTCTTTGCATCGGCGATATGCCTATTCATCACTTTTAATGGTTTTAACTCCATCAACCTCTTTTTTCTCATAATTCCACCAGCTTTCCAGTCACATCAATCCATGCTTCCTCCGGATATTTCTGACCATCGATACAGATGACCCCAATTTCCAGTATCTGGCTGTTGCCAGGCTGCTCCTTTAAAAGTAACAGTAAATCGCCCTTTTGTCCTTTAGCTTTGGGGTCTTTTCCACGTACAATGCAAAATCCGTTGCAGCTGGTCCCGTTTTCTTTTGCAACATGGGAGTTCCATTTCCGGTTTGGATATTTCGCCATGTAAGCAGCTCCATGTAATAACAGGCTTCTCAATTCAATTTTCTTTAACAGGCGCATCTTTGTGCAGGAGATTTTTGAATCTTCCCCATCTTCATCCAAATCCCCTGTTGCATCTACTATGTAATACACGGAATTTTTCCAATTCGGATAATAGCAGAGACAATCCAGTGGGTTTTCTGCACAATGAAATCCATTTTGTCTACAGTTTGCTTTTTCCGTTTCATTTATGCCATACTCCTGAAACTGAAAGCCCCGACATTTCAAATCCTTTTGAAATCCTTTATATGCGATCATATCCTTCTCCTTTAACTCTCTTTCGGCTGCATCATGTCAAACAAGGACATCTGCCCGGAATCTTTTGATTTTTTCTTGCTGATATGCTTTTCTTCCTGCTCCGCTGCTTCTTTGGGATGCACCTCGGAATCTTTCTTTGTCCCCTGGTTTTTCGGTATTGTTTTCGTTCTCTTATTTACCGAATCCCATTCCTTTTGAATCTTTTTCTTTTCTTCCTGCTCTTTTTCTGCTATTTCTTTTTCATCATCTTTCGCATAATATTCAAGTACCCAGGGAAAAACCTGGTCGCCGGAGAGTGCCAGGCCTGTATTGGCCCGAATGCCGTTCTCTCCCTTTTTTTTCGCTCCCTCCAGTGCAATGTTGTAGGCTTTTTGCGTCACGTAATCCAAACATCTCTGAAGCATCTTATGTTTTTTTAACACCTGTGCATCTAAAGCAGAATCCGTTTTGGCAAGATTTACAAGATACTGTCCTATGATGTCCGCAAAGCCTGCATCCTTTAAGGCAAACATTTCTGCACGCAGTTTTTCAGACGCATTCGCAAACTTTCTTTCCTCAATCGGTATATCAACCAGCCGGTAGCGGCTGCCTTGAATAAATTCCTCTGTCTGTTTTTTGGAAACTGCATATGCTTTGGCAAGTTCCCGCACACCATCCATATTCCCACTCTGGCGGTAATGCAATGCTGCTGTATTTAATTCTTCTGCAGTTTTTATGATCTCATTTAACATAATCGGTCCCTTCTTTCCTGATAAAAACATGAGGCAGAAGAAAAAATCTCCTGCCCCTGCCTGCTTTTTATGCCGCATTCATTTTCTGTTCAGCCGCTTCCATTTCTTTTTCTACTTCCAATGCAATCCTGCGTCTCTCTGCATCATCAGAATCCAAAAGACTGATCATTTCCAACACAACACGGCGAACCCATTCATTTTCCTCCCATCCTGCACTGATCTGGCGGGCTTTTTCTGTCAGTTCCTTCCAGTCAGCATCTTCCAGATCCCTGCCACGATATTCCTTATAGAAAGAATAGATTTCTTTCATGGCTTTCGGTGTCTGAATCTTTGCCGCTTCATCCAAATTGGAGAGGAGCCCCATCAGCATGGGATGGTTTTTATATTTTTCAATCAAAGGACGGATACCGGTCTGAATTTTACCCGTATAAAGTCCCAAAAAATCATTAAATATTCCTGCAATCAATTTCTGATCTGTCATTCGTTTCCTTCCTTTCTGTTAATTTTCTTACTCTGCGCCTGACCGTAGATGGAAAACACTGAAATGCTTCCGATACTGCATCCTGGCTGTATCCCTGATCAAGAAGAGCTTTCATAGCCGCTGCCTGTTCTGTTTCTTTTAGCTTTTTTATGGACGGTTTCCGAACTTTCTTTTTCAGGATTTTCCGACAAAGCGGATGATCTGGTCCGTATTCGTACATTGTGCTGGCTTCCGCTGCATTCAAATCACACAAAATTGCAATCAGTAGACAGTAATATCCCTTATATTCGTCGTCTTTCATGCCGCACCACCTTTATTGCCTGGTTTTTAAATGTACATCTTTACTCTAATCTGCTTTAAGTTCTTTTTGATCAAGACCATTTTCGAGCAGATATCTTTCCGTACCTTCTGGATCGAGCTGTGCAAGTCGTGCAAGATTAAACTCTGCAACATAATAGCTGCCATAATTGATTTTCCTCTTACCTACAACTTTTCCGAGTTTATACTTCTCAATAAACGCAACCTTTGCTTTTGCTCCGCAATCCGAGATTATTGCCTGCCCCGGTCTTAGGAATCCCATAACTCCAATTGTAAGGTCTCCAAATAATTCCAGCTTTTTCTCACATTCCTTTTGCTTTTGCCATAATCCGACATACAGGGATCCGTTGTAGTACATATTCACTCTGACATATAATTCCTCATGTCCACATTCCCAGTCATATCCCAATGGTTTTTCATCTTTTCGAATGCATATATCCTGTCCCATATTCTGCCTCCTTTTTTGATTTTCCTGTTCATCTTTTATGGATTATTTTATATTTCCTCCTTTCCTGTTTTTTGTACACCTCACATTTCGTTTTTGGACAACAAAAAAAGACACCAAAAATCTTCTTTTGATTTTTGATGTCTTCCTATTGATAAAAGGCCTTCGCCTAAATGTTGCTCCCGGAACAGCATATCCGGAACAAAAAACTTTACTGCGTGGCAAACCATGCATAAAAAATAATCCATTTATATGGTAACACAATATATTGAATTCGTCAATAAAATACAGCGCATAGAATGCTATATCTTGTTATTCTGCCATTTTTCAAGTACGCTTACCATTTTTACTTCTCTGTCATTTCTACGTCCATCAGGAAAATTTCCAAGGAGTCATATATTGAAATATACTATAAAAAATAAGATCCATAAACGCACAAGGACGCTCTACCGAGGATATGCAGAGCGTCACTCTCTTATGGGCTAAGATTTGTGCAAATTATAATAATACGTCCTAAAAAGGAAGGAGGCCGATACTTTCGTACCGGCATATGAAAAAGAAAAATATCTAAAAATGAGATACCTTAATTAGCATCTGCAATTATTAATGTACAGTATATTTATGACGATACTATGGTATAAATTTTAAGAATTTGTAAAAATTATACTTTCCTGTAGAAAAGCTTCTAAAACTCTCGATAATTTATAGTTCTCTTTTAATTATGCACTGCCTACTTCATAATATTTTTATTTCTTTTGAGCTTTAACAAGCAACATCATTGGCCGACGAAGTTCATCTTTCATTTTCTTAATTCATTCATTGTTATTTCATCTATCATATTAAAATCCTTTTTAATTAAAAATGATTTACGACCTAAAAACTTATACTGTTTGTAGATATTGGGCATTCATATTTTTATATAATAACACAAAAACAGATTAATTCATATTTTTTCATATACATTAATCTGTTCAGTTTCGATATCTTTAGATTATGAAAATAAAAGTATTGTTTTATAGCGACAATTTCTCACCTTTTGTACATACATTTTTTATATCTGATTTTCATTAAATATCCTATCAACCTCCCTTTTCATCCAGTCAATATCCTTTGATGCCCGAAAGTATATAGAAGATAACACTTTTAATTGACGTAATCAAAAGATATTAATAAAATAAATAAAAAAACATACACAAGAAGGAAACGTAATGAATACATTTTTTACCTGCGAGCAAAAATTGGGGAATACCATCTTCACTTTTTCACAAAAAGCAAAAGTTCTTAGCACAAGTCCTTTAAACGGAGGCCTTACAAGGCACCTTTCTCATGCTGTAAATATCAATTGTATGAATGGTTCTTATGAATGTAAAATGCTTGGAGATACTTATGAAAAAGATCTAGCTGCACATGTCCACGCCCTTGGTCTTTCCCCCTACTGCACTACTGCCTTAAGTACCGCAGCCTGGACTGAATTACGTGCTATAGAAGAAGTATGCTTCCGGGATCTTACGGTAACTGCTGTTGTGACCGGTGGAATTGACTCCAATGGCATGCATCCCGGCGATCCCGCTTCTTACTACGAAGAGGATGGAAATTATGAAATGCTTCTTCCTGGAACAATCAATATTTTTCTGTTCATTAATCAGAATTTGACTGATACAGCAATGTCCAGAGCACTGATGCTTTGTGGAGAATCGAAAGCTGCTGCTGTTTCTCAGTTATTACTGGGAAGCTGCTATTCCGAAGAGATCGCAACAGGTTCTGGAACTGACGGAATTGTAATCGCTTCTAATCTTGATGGTACCAGAACTCTTACGGATGCTTCTGGACATTCCAAACTTGGTGAACTGATTGGAAAATCCGTGAAATCTGCCGTAAAACAAGCTCTTCTTAACCAAACAGCGGCCTCTGGCCCGAGGCAATTTCTTTTATCTGCACGCACTGCAAGATATAAGATCACACCTGCTACTTTATGGGAGTTTTATATAGAATACAGAAAAATTTTTAATGATTTTAAGATTTCTTTTGAAATGCCCTCATTATTGGAGCAGAAGTTTCTTGCACACAATCGTACCAGTAACCTGGTTCTATGTGTATCACTTTATCTTCACCTTATGGATCAGGTTCGTTGGGAGTTGATTATGGAGCCGGAAGCTATCCGGGAGGGGAAACGTCTTCTAATTTATGGACTCTATTGGAAAGATGGAGACTTTTTTGAAAAAGCATATCCGGCAAAAGCATGGGAGCAGCCCGGATTGCTGCATTTTTCATTAAAAGAACAGCTTATGTATCTGCTTTTATTGTATATTGCTATTTAGAATTGTTGGACATAGTGCTCAAAATTTCTAGCTTTTAATATAAATGGGTAAGTCGAAAACCGACTTACCCACTATAATATCATTTTTATTTACTTCGCTACACACATGTTTTCATCAATCCATTTCTGGATGTCGTCTTCGCTTACTTTAACCAAACGGGCAATTTTCTTAACATCCATCCCCTCTTCTGCCATAGAAAGAGCTGTCTCTTTTGCTTTTTTTAGTTCGCCGCTTTCCATTCCTTCGCTATAAATTTTTTCCATTTCATGGCACATAAGCGTGGCCCCTTTCTGCGTGTCTTTTAATTCATGTACCCGTTTTGCAAGAACCGGACTGTGCATTTCATCCTCATTCCTGTTTGTGAGATCATACTATTTTAACCAATCTGTGATATTTTCATCTGTTGCATGGTTCGCATTAAATGGTCTGCACCATTTTGCAGAATATTTCTTTTTGATCTTCACTGCAACATTCTGTGGTTCTGTAGCTCCGCTGGTTGTAAAAATTGCTGCTTTTTTTCCATTCAGGTTTACCTTGTCCAGAAAACTGAATACTGCATTTGGAAATGTTCCACACCAGATCGGGCTTCCTATCAGTATCCTGTCGTATGCAGAAATATCAGGAATCTCCATATCCAGTTCTGGCCGCTCATTTAATAAAATTTCTTTTAATGCGGTAAATACCGTTTTTCTATAAGACATCCGGTAAGATTTATGAGTCTTAATCTCTGCCAGATCTGCACCGGAAAGCTGTGCGATCCGTCCAGCAGCTTCTTTTGTCTTTCCTTTCTGCGAAAAATAGATAACTAATGTTTCCATTTGATAGGCTCCTTTTCTAATACTATATATTTATGGCTGATGTCTCTACAACTCTGATACAGAATAACTGCTCTATTATAACTGGATATTTACTCTTAAACACGATATTATATAAATCAGGGCAAGCCCAATAGACCTGCCCATTTATAAATGCGTTCCTTATTTTATTGCACATAGATTTTCATCAATCCATTTTTGGACTTCATTCACATTATGATTTACAGCTTTTGCAATTTTTTCAACAGGCAGACCCATTTCTGCAAGTGAAAGGGCTGTTTCCTTTTTAGCCTTTAATTCACCGCGCTTTTCGCCGCTTTCCATTCCTTCGCTATAAATTTTTTCCATTTCATGGCACATAAGCTCAACCCCTTTCTGCGTGTCTTTTAATTCATGTACCCTCTTTGCAAGAACTGGACTGTGCATTTCATCCGCATTCTTACAATGCAGATCATGCATAAGTCTCCCAAGTTCTGTGTCTTCCTGTTTTCTGGAATTCACATATATAATATGTGCTTCGTCCTGAAAGCTATCATCGGCTTCTTTGATATGCCTGTCAATATGGTAAATAGGAAAACCATACCCAAGGATGTCATCCCTGGTAATAAAAATCACATAGCTTTCCGGTAATTCATCAAAATCCTGACCTGGATTTAGAGTGTTCATGTCCATCAAACCACTATGGTAACGTGCCCTCTTAGGTGATGCACCTTCATTATCCTGCTGGATCTCCACATCAAACTGTTTGCCTTCGGAATCTCTGGCAACACAGTCCATGATTGCGGATCGTCCCTGCAGATTCTTATAATCCTTCTGGATGATCTGCTCAATTACTTTCAGATCCTGTTTTTCCATAATGACCTGCAGAACATATTCCAGGCATTCTCTCTGTTTGAAAACATTTCTCATAAATATGTCACTCATGAGTGTAAAATTCTTAATAATACCTTTATATCTTTCGTAACGTACTTCCAATCCGTTCTCTGGCACAATTTTTTCATCTGCCACGTTCGCTGTCACCTCCCACTTTATTCTTTTTATGTTATGAAGAAATTTTCGAAAAAGCTTTTGTTTATTTTATCTTAGCATCAATGAATGACCTTTACAAGACACTTTTTCCCCGAGTTGCATCGGGTGTTTTTTAACCTACCCGTTCCACATAGCATACACTGTTTCCCTTGCACTCAAATTCCGGACAAAGAGACAGCCATAATCTTTCCAGATCATTGATGTTCATGGCGTCCAATTCTGTTTCATCTTCTTCACCATAAATATTTACAAAACCGATCCGATATATGCCATACTCTTTATGTAGGTTTTTTACTACTTTTCTTCCTGCTCTTCGTATATTCATAAGCTCTCTTCTCTCCTCTCTTCTGCTTCCAGCAAAAATGTATTACAGGTATAGCTTCCGGAAGCACTGACACCAGCGACCCCTCCAAGGCTGTCCAGATACTGGCTTCCATTTTTAGATGCGGAAATATACATATAAAAGTTTGTCAAAACATAGTTTTTATTTTCCAGAACATTCTTATAACTGCTGCTAAGCACAAGCCTTGCTCCAAGTTTTTCTGCTTTTTCTTTTACCAGCATAGCAGTTAAATTTACTGCTTTTCGTATTTCCTGTTCGCTAAGTCCGCTTTGATAATAACGTTCCAAAAACAAAACCAGTTCTTCTGCTTTATTTTCATGTGGTTCGCTTTTGACAGTCACATCAACAAACTCAATCGTCTTCCTTTCATCCGCAGCTACAAAAGATCCCTTTGTCAGACGGAGGATTGCACGAAATACAATTTTACCATTGTGTTTGATAAATATAATTTTTTTATTTGCATCAAAACAGGATAACAGACAATCACAATTTGGACCATTCCGATAGGAAATGCAGCTGCGCAGCGGTACTTCTCCTATCTGCATGACCGGAAGCAGGCTGTCCTCTTCCCAGATTTCCCATCCACAATCCACGCGCAGCAGCTTTTCTTTCCAGATTTCTTCTGTATCTCTTTTTATTGGAAAAGCAATTTCCCGTCCCAGATCTCCTCCATGGTATTTAAGCTCCATGAATTTGCCTAATAACTCAGCATTTACGATTCTTCGGATTTCTTCCTTCTTTTTCGGCTGCCTGTTCAGAAAGGAAGTCATGATCTCAGCGCCGCCTTCATAAATGAACTTCTGGATATTGGATTTATTTTCCACGACAAAAGCATCCGAAATATTCAATTCTGTCTTTAAATTCTTCCAGGAAGGATCCTGGGCCAACAGTTTGTCCATCAATGCAGGTAATCCGGAACAGCCATTTAAAAGATTCTGATTATGTAAAAGGAAGTAAACCTGATTATCCCTTGTAAGCTCTTTTAAAAGTTCAGTAAAATTCATTAAAAATATCAGAATCCATATGGCTGTTTCATGCCGAAGATCCAGAATGTTTTTAAAATCCTCCTGCATCCATCTGGAAAGCGGCTTTTTTGACAAAGCTTCTGCCAATCGCTCAACCTGATTTTTCTCTAATGCATCTGTCAGGCAGTCTCTTTTTATCAACTCACGGATCACCCGAAGACGATCATCACTTTTGGAGTATGCTAAACGATCATACAGGTCTATATAGACTGCTTTCACATTGTACAGGACTTTCAATTCTTCAAATACACGAGGCTTCGAAAACAGTGATTCTTCACTCTTTCTCCAGGGAACTACCATATATTCACAATCCCTTAAATTTTGCTCGTTTAAAGTATTTAGATTCAGGCATCTTTTATAAACCTCTTCATCCAGAATCAACGAATTCCTGTCAAGGTTTATAAGCCAGTCTCCATTCTTTCGCAAAAGTTCCAGGAAATGTTTCTTCCGTTTCGTAATGGCATACAGGATAAGCTCTGTCTTTTCCAAAGTGAGCTCATAAAGATCCATATCTGGAAGCGGATTTCCATACAGAGTGTTCACATAGGCTGCCTTTCCGTTTGAAACCTTTTCAAAATCTGCATCCGGACCTGTCAAAAATCTTATCAGCTTCGGAATATCTGCATATAATGATTCGTTCCAAAGCCACAAGTGAAGAAAAGAGGCCTGCCATTCTTTTGGAATCTGAGTGAGAACCACTTCCAGTCCATTCCGAATTTCTTTTGGATGCCGGCTCAGTTCTTCCAGCTGTTTCTTATTTAAGCTTTCCGTTTCTTTACAAAACTCGGATAAATAATTTACGAGTTCCATCAGATCCTGCTTCAAAAGTAATGCCAATGATTCCTCATCCTTGAGCAGCTCATAAAGAAGCTCTGTTGAAAAAACCGGATTTATCAAAAGCATGCGTATCTTTATTCCCGCACGGGCAACATCAAACTCACCAATGCAGGTATCAAGACTTGCTACAAGCTGTTTCTTTAACTCTTCTTTCGGTTCCAGAAAAGCATAATATTTCAGATAAACATATACGATCCGGTCCGGGATTTCTTTATCTGCCAGTACTTTCTCAATCTTTTCATAGGGAAATTCGGACAGCTTTTCATTTCCCGCACATTCTATGACCATTCTGATGCGGTCTGGTTCTAAAATAGGAAAATCCTTTTTGTTCATTTTCCCCAAATAGCTGAGTATTTCCGGATCGTCCATCAAAGAAGAAATCGTCTCCTCATTTAACCCCTCCATCAGACCGGAAAGTTCCTGCTGATTTACCAGTCTGGCCGCATTCATACAGGAATCTTCCCCTTTCTTTCCTATCAGGTTCAGGGGAATTGCTGCATTTTTCATTTCCCTGTAAATATTCATGTGCTTTAAGATTCTTTCGATCATCACGCTACCTCTGCCCTTTCTATTAATTCAGTAATCTCCGGTAACTCCATGCATTCGTCCTGGTACATATTTTCTGCCAGCTTAAGAAGATACAGAGCTTCCTTTTTTGCCATAGGCTTTTTCGCTGTTCCTGCAAAATTATCTTTTAAATACGAGGAAACGATCTTACAGTAGAGCTTTTTATGGCCATATGAATAACGACCATTCTTGTAAAACTCATAAATAGACTGAATCTCCTTATCCGTTTTTCTGTTTTCCCGTAATATCTGATTAAACTGCTGTTTGATGTTTTTTTCAGTTTTCCAGTGATCTATCCGTTTTTTCTGTTCCTTTAGCCATTCTTTCCGTTCCTGATATCTTTTCCGATCCTCTTCTGTCATATATCTCTGATACAGGGTTTCTCTTCGATAAGAATCACTTATAAATGGAAGAAGCAATTTGGAAAGCTCATATGCTTCTGACTGTTCCATCCAAAGTGCTGTACTTTCCTTTAAAAGTAAGGCCGTCAGGTATTCTGGATAAATATCCGGATATTCATAAAAAAACTTCTTTTCTACCATTGAAAACAGTTCCCGGTGTTCCTCTTTTCCCAGAACTGGCGAAAAAAATTCGCACTCTCTATGTCGGATAGCATAGTATCCCAAGGAGAAAGTTTCCTTTAAAATCCTCCAGGGGCTTAAGAATTCGCATCCATCCATTCCAATCTCATTGATCAGAAATTTCAGCATAGGATAGGAATGCTCATTACAAAGACCCTTTATTTCACTTTTTAAATATCCTGCCATAAATTCCCATTTCTTTTCCAAATCTGGATCTTCATTTTTATAATCCTTTACAAACTCTTCCAGATACTTTTTTCCATCCAAAATCCCATGCAGGATCAGCCGGTTGAAAACCACATGTAGTTCCGGCTCACTCTTTTTCCAAAAAACATCCTGGTATCTTTTTCCTGTAAGGTTTTCATAACGTTCCAGATACTTCAGCAAACTTTTCGTACTGTATGTTTTGCCTTTCAGAGTATCTGTAACACACGCTTCAAATTCTTCCGAAGAGAGTTCTTTTACCAGAGGATCCCATTTTTCTTCTGTCAGATCAATGTAGTGCCACTCTTCCGGTTCATTACTTCTAAATGGAAACAACGTAAGAAACGTTTTTACATTTTCCACCCTGAACGTTTCATTCATACATTTTTCCAGCCGTTCTTTACCGTCGATACGGACAGAAAGTTTCCCATATGTTCTTAAAATCCGTGAACAAAGTACATAAGCTTCTTCTGGATATGTCTCTTTTCCGGGCAAAAATGCCTCTAATACATTCAGACCAATTTTTTCTGCTGTCAACCCGGAAAGGCTTATCCGATCGGGTCTCTCTACAAAATACATCAGTACAAAATTTAAAAAAGCGGTCTCTTTGTCGGAATATCCAAACATACACATACGTTTTTCCAAAACGGCATCCGCATTTTTAGCATTTATGCCTGTTAACTTTACCAGCAGTTTCAGGATATCCAGATCCTTTTTGCGATACCCTTTAAGCTTTTTCATTACTTTGCCTACCATCCACACGAAAAGATTCCATTCAGTAAATACGGATATCTTCCGGTTCTTTGAAAAGCTGTCAGCAAGTTTCTGTTTTATACCTTCCCACAGTGTTTCATCATCTGGGAGGATGGACATGGCAAACAGCATTTCTTCTGCTCGCTCAAATGGATACGCATGCATGGCCTGTTTCCACCGATTCTTTTCCTTTTCCTCACAGATATAATTGATACTTAGGCGTTTGCGAAACGCCACAAGCCGCATAAATACGGCATTTTTTGTTACCTA
>NZ_JANGAA010000022.1:0-67790 GCF_024461705.1 Blautia sp. DFI.9.10 | reverse complement strand
TTTTTACCATACATTGCAATCTTTTGGAATACTATGTTCTAACTAAATGGCATTGCAGACGGCCTTCGCAACTCCGAGTGCTTCCCCTTCTCGCAAATTACCGCCTTCCAAAAGGCCGAACCTTTATCCCCAAAATAAAAAATTATAAAAAAAAGAGACCGTCAGACCAATAAAGTCCAACAGTCTCAAAAAAGAAAAAAATCTTTTTATTCTTACACTTTCTTATTTATTCTTAACTTTTTCAAGCATCTCCTCAGCTCTCTCAATCTCACTCTTCTCATCCTTCGGAAGAACAATATTAAGAATAATCGCAAATACCGCTGCCGGAACAATACCGGAACCGCCGAAGATCAGGCTGATCGCCTGTGGCAGATGCACCAGGATCGCTGTATTGGAGCCAAGTCCATAACCAAGACCAAGTGCTACGGAAACGATCGTAACATTTCTCGGTCCGATCGGCCACTTGGTAATTAACTGGATACCGCTGACAACAATAGATGAGAACATCATAACAGCAGCGCCGCCAAGAACACTCTGCGGCATGATGGAGATCAGTGCAGCAAGCTTCGGGAACAGTCCGCATGCGATCAGGAAGATTCCTCCTGTAGCGATACAGAAACGGTTTACAACCTTATTCATTGCAACCAGACCAACGTTCTGGCTGAAGGATGTGTTCGGAAGCACACCGAACAGTGCTGCGAAGGAAGATCCAAGTCCGTCACACATAACACCACCGGAAAGCTCTTTGTCTGTAGCCTCTCTTCCAAGACCACCCTCTGTGATTCCGGAAATATCACCAACTGTTTCAACTGCAGTTACAATAAACATGATCAGGATCGGCACGATCGCACGTGCGTCAAACACCCATTTTACAGGCATCAGTGCCGGTACCGCAAACCATTTTGCCTGAGCAACCTTGTCCCAGTTGAGAACCCAGGCCTTTGTAGCCTCCACAGTAGCACCTGTGTCATCTACATATGTAAATGTTGTAGGAAGTACCATAGCCATGATACTTACCAGAATGTATCCCACGATAATACCGATGAGGATTGAAGAAAAGCTTGTGAAGCCTTTTGTTCCATGCTTCAGTACAATGATCACGATCAGAACTACAAAGCCTACGAAAAGGTTTTCAAGAGAACCGTAATCCTTTGCGGAGCTTCCGCCACCGAAAGAGCTGATTCCCACACCGATCAGTGAAAGACCGATTGAAAGTACAACCGTACCTGTTACAACAGATGGGAAAAATTTTCTCAAGGGCTTCAGAAAGCTTCCCAGAACAGTCTCAAAAAGACCGCCGATAAAGCAGGCTGCCATGATTGAACCATAGGCAACGATACCATTTCCCATGACTCCGGCAACGCTCTGACATACGCCGATGAAGCCTGAACTTGTTCCCATAACGATAGGAAGCTTGCCACCGACCGGTCCGATCGTAAAGACCTGTACAAGTGTAACAATTCCTGCGATCAGCATTGCATTCTGAAGTAATGCAACCTGAAGATCCCCTCCTGCTTCGATCCCGCAGGCAGCTGTGATGATCAGAAGCGGGGTAAGATTACCCACAAACATGGCAAGCACGTGCTGCAGTCCAAGGGGAATTGCCACCTTAAGAGGTGGGCGTCCGTCCAGCTCATAAGGGCTGGCTGTGTTTTTCTCCTGTTTTTCCATAATGAATCCATCCTTTCTTTCCCTATGTCCTGACGATAACATAAAAAAGAAGGCAGTTATACCCACTGCTGAATATAACCGCCCTGTTATCTGTCAGTACACGTATCGTGTCTCTTCTGTTTCGACACTCTTATCTGAACTGTTATTTCAGACTCCTGAAAAACGGGTTCATTATACAGTATCCCAACATCTATATCAAGTGTTAATTAACAAGTTGTTGATTTTTTTGCAGCTTTTTTTGCCTGGCTCTCACTCCAGAGCTCATCGGCCTGTTTTTTCCATACCTCTGCATAGTGATCACACTTTGCACAGAGATGCTCCGCTGTTTCCGGAGACTGAAGATCTGTAGATTTCGCTCCTGCACGTTCAACCATCTTGCGGAGAAGCTCAGGATTTTCAAGCATCGGGCATGGACGAAGCATGTTTTTGTTGAACGGCTGACCCTTGTGATACTCCATAAAGATCGGGCTCTTCAGCGCCTCAAGGAGTGTACATTCTTTAATGTTCGCATTGGAGAAATGAATGAATACACAAGGATCCACATCCCCGTTTGCATTGATATGGAGGTAACGACGGCCACCTGCGATACATCCGCCTACATACTCTGCATCGTTCTGGAAGTCCATAGTGAAGAGAGATTTTGTGGCACGGAATCTGCGGACGCTGTCATACATTTTGATTCTCTGCTCCGGTGTGGGGAGGAGATCTGCTGCTGCATCATTTCCAACCGGCATATAGTGGAAGAACCATGCAAAATAAGCTCCGCACTCGATCAGATGATCAAAATACTCCTCACTGCTTACTGCATCTACGTTTGCGGATGTGTAGCATGTGGAAACACCGAACGGAAGGCCGTGGCTCTTCAGAAGCTCCATGGCGTGCATAACCTTCTGATATACACCATCACCACGACGTCCGTCTGTAGTTGCCTCTGTTCCCTCAAGGCTGATAGCCGGAACGAAGTTTTTCACACGGAGCATTTCCTGACAAAATTCTTCGTCAATAAGAGTTCCGTTTGTGAAGGAAAGGAACTCGCAGTCCGGATTCATCTCACAGATCTTAATGAGATCCTTTTTGCGGACCAGTGGCTCACCGCCTGTGTAGATGTACATATAGGTTCCCAGTTCTTTACCCTGTTTTACGATAGAATCGATGGTCTCAAGATCCAGGTTCAGCTTGTGGCCATACTCTGCTGCCCAGCATCCTGTGCAATGAAGGTTACATGCGCTGGTAGGATCAAGAAGAATTGCCCACGGTACATTGCAGTCATTCTCTTCTGATACCTTTTCCTGCGTTGCGCTTCCCTTAAGACTGGCATTTACAATAAAGTTGCGGAAAAATGTCTGGCGTACGCCGGCATCCAGCTGATACATACGAAGGATCAGCTGATACCAGTTGTCCTTTGCCTCGATGGAGTGACGGATCGCATTTCTCTGTCCTGCATACCAGCCATCCGGTGTTACTTTATCAACCATTTCCATGATCTTCGGTATGTTTGTCTCCGGATCCTCCTCAAGATAATCCAGTGCTTTTGTTACGGTAGCTGCGATCGCTGCCTGTTTTGCTTTGTCTACGATTCCCATACTCTATTTCCTCCTATGTTATTATCTAAAGTGATTGGTTATTTTTATGTTTATGTTTAAAGCCGACTCTTGATGATCTTGATCGTCAGGATCCCGACCCATAGATTGAGGATCCCTTCCAGTAAAATGGAAAATCCTACCAACACCATCATCATAGCTGCTGCTTCAAATGGTCTGATAAAAACCAGAACTCCGATCACTCCGGTGACCAGTGCGATCAGCAGGATCTGCCACCACAACGCCAAACCGAATCTCTTCGCATCTACAGACATCTGGACCTTAAACAGGGCATCTGCCAGGATCAGAATTCCGAACACGGAAAAAATAAGATCCACTGCGAAATTTTTTCTGGTTATCAGGATCACTCCCACTGCCATCAGCAGGATCCCGAAAGCCAGATCAAACTGAAATGCCAGACAGAAAGCATCTCTCGTGAAATATCCGCTGATCTTAATAGCTCCGTACAGGATCAGCATGATTCCCATAAGCACGCACAGCATTTTTACAGAGCTTTTGGGCCTTGCCATCAGAAAAATACCCAGCACACAGAACAGTAATGACATGACGATGTAGATGTTTTTTACAAGCTTCAGCTGTTTCAGGTCATCCATACGTTCCCTCCTTGATAATTTTTTCTCATTTATTGTACTGAATTATACTTCACTGTGTCGTTTAAAAAAACAGACAAAAAAGAGCCAGTGCCTAAATTTCAGACACCAGCTCAAAATTAACCGTTTCTATACCTTAATAATATTCGAGGACATTCCTGTTTTACACTAAATGGATATTTTTAATCTTCATTTAGTTGAAATCATAGCTTTTCTTTCAGATTTTTGTACTGACTCTCAAGGCTCTTCTCGTAAATATACTCCAGCTTATGCATATCTGACAGGATATCATAATCCATATCATGCCGCAGCCAGTCCAGGATCACTCCCACAAATACGCATTTATAATACCGGCTTATAAGATGCCTATCTTCCTGATCCATTTCGAAGTCTCCGACCGCCCTGTTGATCAGCTCCTCCACCACACGCTCTGCGGCATGATCCAGATAATCGGCAAATACATCCCTCTGGATCGAGCGGTACAGATGTATCATGGCTTTTTTGTTCTTCTGAACTGCATTGACAAGGATTTCCATACAGTCGCTGACTGATTCCGGTACTTTCTGATCCTTCAGAATGTCATTCAGCTCTTCCTTTACCATTGCTTCCACTGCATCCGGAATATCCCTGAAATGGTAGTAAAATGTATTCCTGTTTACTCCACAGCGTTCCACGATGTCCTTTACCGTGATCTTGGACAATGGTTTTTCGTTCATAAGTTCCGTCAGTGTATGCAGTATGATCTGTCTTGTAAAACCTGGCATTTTTTCTCCCCCATCACAAGCTTTCCTCGGGTTATTTCCTTATTATGTCATAAAAATAACATACTTTCAAGCAACAACATGTTCGAAAATGTCCATAAATCCCCGGAGATCTTTCTCCCGATAACTGTCCCATGACCTGGCTGAACAAGGTTTTGTCAGATCTCTTCTTTCTGTTCCTGCACTTTTTTCTCTGGCTGAACATGAACGATTCCCTCCACAACGGTATGGTTTCTGACCTGATTTACCACAATATCCAGGTTTTTCCAGCTGCATCGGAACTGTTCTCCGTCCTCCGGTACACGTTCCAGAACTCCGCAGACAAAGCCGCTGAAGGTATCATATTTTTCTACAGGAAGCTCCACATTTATGACCTCTGCCACATCATCCAGGATCGCTCCTCCCTGTATTTTCCAGATATGTTCTCCTGTCTTCTCAATATCATCCGGCTTCGGCAGATCTGTCCTGTCGTCAATATCTCCCACCAGCGTCTCCACAAGATCATGCAGAGTGACGATTCCCACAAAGCAGCCGTATTCATCCAGCACTACTGCAAAATAATCACGTTTCTCCCTCATTTCCCGGAAGATCAGGTTGGCACGCATGGATTCCGGTACAAAAAACGGCGAATAACAGGCATGATGCAGAACAGCTTCTCTGGATCTGTCATCCAGGCGGAAATAATCTCTGGTGTCCAGAATATGGATAATATCATCTTGGTCTTCCCCGCATACCGGATAAAAGGTGTGACGGTTCTCTCTGATGATCCGTTCCCATTCCTCATCGGAGTCTTCCATATAGAGAACAACCACATCTCTTCTGTGTGTACAGATCTCATCTGCCGCAGTATCATCCAGGTCAAAAACATTCTGGATCATCTCGCTTTCTTCCTGCTGGATGCTGCCCTGTTCATTTCCCTCTGTAAGCAGCATACGGATCTCTTCCTCTGTGGCCTGCTCCTCTTTTTCTTCCGGTTTGATCCCCATCAGATACAGCACACCATTGGCAGTTACTGTCAAAAGTGCAGTAGCCGGCCAGACTGCGATCATCGCAATCTTAAGAAGTCCTGCCAGACGCAGAGACAGCTCATCCGGATTTTTCATTCCCAGACGTCTTGGCACCAGTTCTCCGAACAAAAGACTTACATAGGAAAGCAGTATGGTCACAATGATCATGCATACGATCTTCAGAACATTCTGTGGTACATCTATCCCTGTCTTTATCAGTGCCTCTGTCATCGGCTGTGCAAAATATTCTGCCGCAAAAGCGCTCTGCAGAAATCCTGCCGTAGTTACCGTCACACGGATCGCTGTCATAAAATGTGCCGGCTGTTCTGTAAGCTTTATCAAAATCTGCGCCCGGTGATCTCCCTCTTCCGCCAGCTCCCTCATCTTTGCTTCATTCATGGACAGAATCGCCATTTCCGCACCTGCAAAAACAGAGTTCAGAAAGATCAGGAACACCAGTAAAACAATTGCCTGTATCATATTTTTATTCCCCTCAGTATAGTCATCCGGAATTATTCCGAACCAATTATAATACAGAAAGCGGACCGTTATCATCCGCTTTTCTGTTGCTTATTCTGATTATTATTACATAAGATAGCATAACCCTTCCGGTCTGTCAAACCATCAACCTCCAACCAGCAATATACTATGATATAAAAAACAGCAGATACATACAACAGAACGGCCTTTCATCTTCCACTCTGCTGCATGCCTATGAACATCATCGCTGCACGACCTATGTTCACTCTGCTGCTTCCTTTTCCATATGATGTTTCGGAAATTCCATAATGATCTCGGTTCCCTGTCCCGGTTCACTGTTAAGCCACAGCCTGCCGTTCAGAGTTTTTACCCCGTGCTTCACAATGGAAAGGCCAAGGCCGGTTCCGCCGATTTCCTTGGAATGGCTTTTGTCCACCCGATAAAAGCGTTCAAAAATGCGTTCCTGATCTTCCTTCGGAATACCGATCCCTGTATCCCGCACATTCACGCGAACTGCATCCTCGCCATCCTTCAGTCTCACAAAGACCTCTCCACCCCGGCGGTTATATTTGACAGCATTATCGCAGACATTATAGAGAACCTCTTCCATGATCGTCGGCACTGTATCCAACACTGTACTTCCGCCTTCCATATACATATGCACTTCCTGCTTTTCGGCAGCTTCATGTAAGGTAGAAAAAATATCATGAGTCAGACTGTAAAGATCCAGTTTTTCCCACTGATACGGCAATCCGCCCTCATCCAGACGGGAGATCCGGATCACATCCCCAACCAGACGGATCAGTCTCTGCGCTTCCTTATAGATGCGTCCTGCAAAAACCTTCACATCCTCATCTTTCACAAATCCGTCCTGCATGATCTCAGCAAATCCGGAAATGGAAGTCAGCGGCGTTTTCAGTTCATGGGAAACATTGGCGGAAAATTCTCTTCGCAGCTGTTCCCTTTCTACTTTTTCGGTTACATCCACCAGAAGGATCACCGCACCCTCTGTCTTATTTTCTCTTGTGACAGGATTGGCGATCACCTGAATCTCACTGCCATCCAGACGAAGGATCTTGTTCTCATGCTTTCCTTCAAGGACCTGCCCAACGACACCTCGAAACTCCTCCGAGCGGTTCAGAAGATATACACTTTCTCCTGTTTTGATCTCCTTTACCTTAAGAAGCTTTCCCACACTGGAGTTGACAGAAAGTACCATGGTATAACGGTCGATCACAAGAAGTCCCTCCTGCATGTTCTCCGTGATAATAGAAAATTCTTTCTGCTGTCTTCTGGCTGCCTCAAGCTGCAGACGGATCTGCCGGCTCTGTCTGCCAATCTTGCTGAGAAGCGGCTGTACCTCATCATAGGCATCATTCTCATCCGGATGCTCCAGATCAAGCCCATTAAGAGGTTCCACAACCTTCCCGGAAAGCCTGGATGCAAATACGCCGGACAGGAGCAACATAAGTATCAGAACTACAGCAAAAGGCGGAAGCAGCTGCAGAAGCAGCATCCATACAGAAGCCTGGTTACTGGAAACTCTCAGCACATTGCCATTTTCAAGGCGTACTGCATAATACATTGTTTTTTCGGAAAGCGTGGATGACATTCTTTCATCCGCACCTTCTCCGTTGATCTCTGCTTCACGGATCTCCTTGCGATGTCCGTGATTATCCATGCTTTCCACATTTGCCTCATTGTCGTAGATAACTTTTCCACTTTCATCCACATAAGTGATCCTGGAATCCTCATCATTCAGCTTCTTCAGATAATCTGTCCCGGTACTTTCCACACCTCTGGAAATATACACGGCTTCTTTCTTCAGCTCACCCATCAGCTGTCCCTGAAAATAGTGATAAAGGATCCCCACGACAAATGCCAGTCCCAATACTGTGATCAGTGATGAAACCAGCATGATATACTTAAATATTTTTTTACTCAAAGCTCAGCCCTTTCCTTTCTCCGAAATCTATATAGCATTTTACAAAAGCAATGTAAAAATAATCATCTGAAAAAAGTTAAATCCTTGTAAATTTCATCACATTATAAAAAGTGCTGTGATATCCTTTCAATACCACAGCACTTTTTTTTGCAATAATGCAACTCTTTGCAATCTGCTCTTACTTATTTCTATTCCTCAACAAAATAGTTATCTGTATGACTGGAACCGCTTCTGTGGTTTCCTGTGATGGAATATTCCACCCACTCTGCAATGTTCACAGCGTGATCACCGATACGCTCGAAATATTTTGCAGCCATAAGGATATCCAGACCGATGCTTGCATCCGGTTTTCCGTTATTCAGAACCTCGGCCAGCTTTTCCTTAATATCATTGAAGGCATCGTCCACCTTATCATCATCGTCAATAACCTTTCTGCAAAGCTCAAGATCACCCTTTACAAAGGCATCGATGCTTTCTGTAACCATCCGGACAGTATCCTCTGCCATCTTCCGGATATTAATGATATCTCCGGTAACTGCTTTGTCCTCGATATGCTTGGAAAGATCCGCAATATCTGCTGCCTGGTCACCGATGCGTTCCATATCGGAGATCATCTTCAGTGCTGCGGAAATGGATCGCAGATCTCCTGCTACCGGATGCTCATGAAGAAGAAGCTTCATGCAGAGATTTTCAATCTCTTTTTCCTGTGCATCGATCTCTTTTTCCGTCTCAAAGATCTTGCCAATGAGAGTCATCCCGCCTTCACCCTGAATAGCTTTGGCAGAAAGTGAAATTGCTTTTTCGCAGAGACTTCCCATGGTGATCAGTTCCACGTGAAGCTCTTCCAGCTGTCTTACAAAACGTTCTGACATAATATCAACCAAACCTTCCTGTAATATAATCCTCTGTACGCTTATCTGCCGGCATGGAGAACAGCTTGTCTGTATCCGCAAATTCCACAACCTCACCAAGAAGGAAAAATGCTGTCTTGTCGGAAATACGGGTTGCCTGCTGCATGTTATGTGTGACCATAACAATGGTGTAATCCTTTTTAAGCTCTACTGCCAGATCCTCGATCTTGGAAGTGGAGATCGGGTCCAGGGCAGATGTGGGCTCATCCATAAGAAGCACCTCCGGCTGTACTGCCAGGGCACGGGCAATGCAGAGACGCTGCTGCTGTCCGCCTGACATTCCAAGAGCACTTTTTTTCAGGCGGTCCTTGACCTCATCCCAGATTGCCGCATCGCGGAGAGATTTTTCCACGATCTCGTCCAGCTTCGCCTTGGAACGGATTCCGTGTGTTCTCGGACCGTATGCAATATTATCATAAATGCTCATCGGGAACGGATTGGGCTTCTGGAATACCATTCCCACACGTTTACGCAGAAGATTCACGTCCATATCTCCGTAAATATCTTCCCCGTCAAGCTCTACCTTTCCTGTGATGGTACAGCCTTCCACAAGGTCATTCATACGGTTTAAGGATTTCAGAAGTGTGGATTTACCGCAGCCGCTTGGTCCGATAAATGCTGTGATCTCCTTTTTCGGGATCTCCATATTGATTCCCTTCAGGGCATGAAAGCTTCCGTAATGGAGATTCATATTGTCAATTGAAATTTTTGTATTTTCACTCATGATCGATCATTATCCTTTCGCAATTTTTCTGGCTACCAGACCGGACAGTCCGTTGATAACAAGTACAAATGCCAGAATGACTACTGCTGTTGCAGATGCCTGGTTTACATGAAGTCCCTCACTGGAAAGCACATACATGTGAAGTGCGAGAGTACGTCCGGAACCCATCAGGCTGTTTGGAACTGCCGCAACAGTACCGGAGGTATAAAGAAGTGCTGCAGTCTCACCTACCACACGTCCGATGGCCAGGATCACACCTGCCAGGATTCCAGGAACTGCGGAGGGAAGTACAATCGTAAAAATAGTACGGAGCTTGCCTGCTCCAAGTCCGAAGCTTGCCTCACGGTAAGAATCCGGAACAGATTTCAGTGCTTCCTCAGCGGTACGCATGATCAGGGGAAGTACCATAATCACCATAGTCAGCGCACCGGAAAGAAGAGACATGCCCCAGTGCAGTGCAGTTACAAAGAACAACATACCGAACAGACCATATACGATAGATGGAATACCGGAAAGTGTCTCTGCGGTAATACGGATCAGCTTTACAAAACGGCTGCCTTTTTTTGCATATTCCACAAGGAAGATCGCTGCAAAGATTCCTACCGGAGCGGCAATCGCCAGAGATACCAGTGTCATGATCAGGGTATTGATCAATGACGGGAGAAGGGAAACGTTCTCTGAGGTATAGGTAAGGCTGAACAGACTTGCATTCAGATAGGGAATACCTTTTACAAGCACATAGCCGATCAGGAAGAACAGCAGTGCAAAAGTGATCACTGCTCCCAGCAGTGTGAGAAATGCCAGGACTCCTGCACCAGGATGTCTTGCATAAGACTTCAGCTGGTCTCCTATGGTAAGTGTATTTCTTTTTTTCATGTTTGCTTCTGCCGCAGGATCTGCGGCTACAGATACGTTAGTTTGCATACTCCGCCCTCCTGTTCAGCAGTGAAAGACTTAAGTTGATGATCAGGATAAATACAAAGAGTACAACTCCTGTTGCGATCAGTGCTTCTCTGTGAAGTCCTGATGCATATCCCATCTCTGTTACGATGTTTGCAGTCATGGTACGGACACCCTGAAGAAGTCCCTTCGGCATACGTGGCTGATTTCCGGCTACCATGATCACGGCCATGGTCTCACCGATGGCACGTCCGATCCCAAGGACAACGCCTGCCAGGATTCCTGACTTTGCTGCCGGAAGCATAACAAAGAAAATGCTTCTTTCTTTTGTTGCGCCAAGTGCAAGTGAGCCTTCATAATAGCTTTCCGGAACGCTTCGTACTGCCGATTCCGTAACTCCGATGATCGTCGGAAGGATCATGATTCCCAGAAGGATACATGCTGCCAGCATACTGCTTCCGGTTCCTCCGAACAACTGGCGGATCAGCGGTACCAGGAGAACCAGACCAAAATAGCCATATACGATGGATGGAACGCCTGCCATAAGCTCAATACCGGATTTCAGTGGTTTATAGATTTTTTTCGGGCAATATCTTGCCATAAATACGGATGTAAAAAGTGCGATCGGAACTCCGATAAGGATTGCTCCTGCAGTTACATAAATACTTGCCACGATCATTGGCAGGATTCCGAATTTATCGTTTGTTGGTCTCCATTCTGTTCCGAAGAGGAATTTTAAGGGACCGATCTTTCCCATTGCAGGAAGGCCGTTTGCAAAAAGAAACACACAGATAAGAAATACTGCGAGAACCGATGCACAGGCCGCAATGAGGAAAACGACCTTCATGGCCTTTTCTCCTAAATGATTCATAAGACACCTTTCTCTCTGTTCCAGTGGATATCCACTGTGCTGATATATAACGGAGCGGCTTTCCTGACCTTGTCATGATCGCCGCTCTTTGTAAGATACTTCAATCGTTTTTTATCCGGGAATTTATTTGGTCACGTCTTCCCAGTCTGTGATGTCACCTGTGAAGATGGATTTTACCTGATCACTTGAAAGCTCCTCAAGGTCATTGTCGTTGTTTACGATGACTGCGATACCATCTTTTGCGATCTCTGTAGCTTTAACACCTTTCTCTGTTTCCTCGTCCTTCAGCTCACGGGATGCCATTCCGATATCACATACACCCTCTGTTGCGCTATTGATTCCTGTTGTGGAGTCGCTGACCTGAACTTCTACTGTGATGTTTTTGTTTGTTTTCTGATATGCCTCCGCAAGCTTCTCCATTACAGGTCCTACGGAAGAAGATCCCATAACTACGACTTTGCCTTTTGCATCTCCGGCTTTGTATGCCTCTGCTTTTTCATCTACTTTGATGTAGCCTTCTTTTTCGATGATGTCCTGTCCGTCAGAGCTCATGATGTAGTTGATGAAATCCTGTGCTGCATCGCTGAGCTTGTCGCCTGTTACGATGTTGAACGGACGTGCTACCTTGTATGTATCATCTGCAACGTTCTCTGCTGTTGCCTCTGCTCCGTCGATCTTTACTGCTTTTACTGTATCGTTGAGGGAACCAAGGGATACGTATCCGATAGAGTTCTCATCGCCTGCTACTGTGGTAAGCATTACATCTGTGTTGTTTGTGATGCTTGCTTCCTGTGTTGTCATATCTACTTTCTCGCCGTCTTTTTCTTCTTCGATCCCAAACAGCTCTACGAATGCTCCACGTGTTCCGGATCCGTCCTCACGGGAAATTACGTCGATCGCTCCGGATGGTGCTGCCATTACAACGGTTCCCATTACTGTAGTTCCGATAAGTGCTGCTGTTAAGATACCTGCGATTCTTTTTTTCATGATTTTTTTCTCCTCATTTCTATGATCATTTTTACTTGCTTACTGCTTAAATACAGGTGTTATTATAGGAATGGAAGGTAAAATATAAAATCGCGGTTTTGTAAAATGTTAGTAAAAAAATGTGATATAAAAAAAAGCTGCTTGCGCAGCTTTTTTTATATGATGTACTCGTCCGCCTTCACGGATTGCCAGTTCATCAGGTCTTCCAATGTTATATGATCCACCACACCTTTGATAGCATCGTCCAGCTTTTTCCAGAGGATCTGGGTGACACAGTTCTCCTCACGTTCACAGAAGGCTCCGTTGTCGTCCAGACATTCCACAGGGGAAAGGCTTCCTTCTGTGAGACGAAGGATCATTCCGACCGTGTATTTATCCGGGGTCTGCTGCAGTGCATAGCCGCCCTGAGGGCCACGGACACTGCGGACAAAGCCTGCTTTGTTCAGGATGGAGATGATCTGCTCCAGATATTTATCGGAGATCTCCTGGCGCTTCGCCACATCCTTCAAGCGGATCGGTTTTCCTGTATAATTTGTAGCAAGATCCAACATCAGTCTCAGCGCATATCTTCCTCTTGTAGAAATCCTCATGTAATATTTACCTCCAATATTTCAGTATTCTTCTGATTTATAGCCTTTTGCTCTTTCTGTTATTGTGCAGCTGTTCGGCCGGAAATATTCCTCTGTATTCCATGACCGGCACCCTTCTCTGTGATGCACAGGCAGCTTCCTGTATCTTCTTTCATAGGAAGCAGAATCTGCTTTGCAGACTTTATTCTTTATATTGTTAATAGGTTTTGTTTGTTTTCTCTATTATACCTGAAAAAGCTACAAGATACAAGCAAGTCCCCACACACTGCTTATTGCTTTTCGCGGGACCTTACCAGTGAACAATAACCACAGCCCCACAGAGGGCTTACTTAATTCGATGAAATCAAGAATAAAACCGGCGCTCCGGCAGCCTGCTTGGACAGGCATTCAGGAGCGCCGTAAATAATCACGCAGAATCACGCTTCGGGGCAAAAGAAGCGGTCTTCGGATCGATTATTTTGTAAACAGTGGTGTGGAGTAGTAACGGTCTCCACTGTCCGGAAGAAGTGCTACGATCACTTTCCCCTTGTTCTCCGGGCGTTTTGCAAGCTGGATCGCAGCATAGAGAGCTGCACCGGAGGAAATTCCTGTAAGGATTCCCTCTTTCTTGGTAAGGAGTTTGGATGTTTCAAATGCATCCTCGTTCTCTACCGGGATGATCTCGTCATAAACCTTGGTGTCAAGTGTGTCCGGAACAAAACCTGCGCCGATACCCTGGATCTTATGCGGGCCTGCTTTTCCCTCAGAAAGTACAGGAGAAGTTGCAGGCTCAACAGCAACTACCTTCACATTCGGGTTCTGGCTCTTCAGATACTCACCTGTACCGGTGATCGTTCCGCCTGTACCAACACCTGCTACAAAAATATCTACCTTTCCGTCTGTGTCATTCCAGATCTCAGGGCCTGTTGTTGCTGCATGTGCCTTCGGGTTAGCCGGGTTCTCAAACTGTCCGGGGATGAAGCTTCCCGGAATCTCCTTGGCGAGCTCTTCTGCCTTGGCAATGGCACCCTTCATTCCCTTGGCTCCGTCTGTGAGAACTACCTCTGCACCATATGCCTTCAGGATGTTTCTTCTCTCAACACTCATGGTCTCCGGCATGGTGAGGATCGTCTTATAGCCCTTGGCAGCTGCGATGGCTGCAAGTCCGATTCCTGTATTGCCGGATGTTGGCTCGATAATGGTTGCGCCTGGTTTCAGGATACCTTTCTGCTCTGCATCCTCGATCATTGCCTTACCGATTCTGTCCTTAACGCTTCCTGCCGGGTTAAAATACTCAAGCTTGGCAAGTACTGTAGCCTCAAGTCCCTCAGATTTCTCTACGTTCTTAACCTCTACAAGCGGTGTGTTTCCGATCAGTTCCAGTGCGCTTCCGTAAATTTTACCCATGATGATATCCTCCTTATTTCCTTTATGTCCATTTCCTTATTTCCTAGTAACTATATATGTTTTCTGTGATTTGATTGAATTATATCATAGTACAGGGATTTGTCAATACATTTCAGCCAAAAAGCGCAGGAATTTTTCTCCGGAAAAACTCCTGCGCTTCATATAATTTCATTTATTCTTTTTTAGGATTTTTACAAGCAGATGCATAGTCAGGCGGATATTCATATTCTTTATTTTTCAGATTCTGTTAATGTAATATCCCCATCGCTGCATTCCACATTTAAAGTCGGTGCTGAAGCACCGGCCTTGTTCTCATAAACAGAGGTGTCTTCCTCATTGTCGGTTTTTCCCCTGGAAAGCCCCTCCGTGTCCACATCTCCGTCTGTAGCTTTCAGATAAATATTGGTTTTCTCTGCACTGCCGTTCTTCATTTCTACAGAAACATCACCGCAAGAGCTATTGATCTTCATATCTCCGTTAAAGCTGCTGTTGTCTATCTGAATATCTCCGTCGCTGAGAGCTATCTGCCCATCTGCAAGCTCTGCCTTTTTTATGGTCACATCTCCGTTTCCGGATTTCAGCTGCATGTTATCTGTACATTGAAGTTCTTTTACATTCAGATCCCCGTCGGAAAGCTTTGCATCAAACTTTTCGAACTCGCCCTTATCCAGCATCAGATCTCCATTGAGAAGTTCCAGGGTCATTTCTTTACACAAAAGCTGATCGGCAGTAAGATCTCCGTCGGAAAGCTGAAGCTCCGCTTCGGAAAGCTGTGCCTTCTCCGGAATGTAAAGAATAACCGTATTCAATGCATCTTTCGTTTCTGTCAGATCCGCATGTGTAGAGAATATCCCCAGATCATAGGTTATATAATAACTTCCACTGCCGCCTGCAGACTCCTCAAGCGTGAGCTCTCCATCCTTATCCTTCCAGGTCAGAGGATTTTTCCTCCCGTTTTTCTCAAGCTTATATTCCATATAATAATGGTCATCATCTGAGGTACGGATATCCAGATCAAAATCATCAAAATCCACATTCAGCTTCGTAAAATCATCAATCTGTTCTTTTTTCATTACTGTAAGATTTTTACGACTGGAAGAATTTCCTCCGGATACATACATATGATCTGAAGTATATGTGAAATCTTTTCCCCCTGCAAAATATCCTGCTGTGGAAAGAACAACTCCCGCTACACAGAGTGCTGTACCTGTCATCAGCACTGTTTTTGCAATCTTATTCATTCTTATGCACCTTCTTTCTTGCAAGTCTGTTAACCAGACGGCCGATTCCCATTGCACACCATTTACATATATATATGGTAAGTACTCCAACGAGGATTCCCGCACCTGCCATCAGAAATCCACTGCCGACCATCATGCAGGCTGCTGCCAGAGATCTTGCGATCAATGTCATGCCGAAACCTGTGAGCACGATACCTCCGGCAATTGCTGATACCCCGGTAACTGCCATGGAAAAGATCACTGCTGCGATGACAAGCACCACTGCTGCCAGTACTGCAAGGCCTGCAAACAGCAGTGCAATGCTCACCGGCGATGCACAGATCACCAGAAATGCGAGAAGAATGATCTTTCCGGGGGAACGCTTCTTTCCTGCGGATGTACTGTACCCTGTTGTACTCAGGTTTCCTGAATCTGTCCGGCTATGTGCATGGGAGCTCTCTCCGTAATATGAACCTGCTGCCGGCAAAGCTGCTGTTTTTTCCTCGGTGATGTCTTTACTGTCACCAACACTCTCCTGTAAAAGGTTCAGAAGCAGTTCCCTTGCCGCCTCTTTAGGTTGTCCCAGTTCTTCCATAACCTGCTGTTCATTCTCAGGTCCAGCCTCATCGAAGTATTCCGAAAAATACTCAATGGCATTGTCATAATCTTCTTTTGGAAGCCGCTTCAGATATTTCTTCAGCTGCTCCATATACTCTTTTCTTGTCATTTTCGAAGTCTCCCTTCCACAATATCGTCTATAGTATCGCGGTATTCTCTCCACTCTTTCCTCAAATATTCCAGCTGCTTCCGTCCGTCTTCTGTGATGGAATAATATTTACGTTTCCGTCCCTGAAATTCCTCTGAATAAGTTGTCAGATAACCATCCGTCTCCAGTCTGCGAAGGATCGGATACAATGTGGATTCCTTGATAGAAGCTACCATCTTCACTGTCTGGCTGATCTCATATCCGTAAGAATCCTGCTGCTCTACAACAGAAAGGATCAGGCATTCCGTCAGCACTGCAGACACCGGATAATAATACATAGGCACACCTCTTTATATAATTATTTTATATATAAAATTTTTATATATAATTATTTTACATATATAGTACCACACTTTTTCCTGTTGTCAAGCACAATTTCGCAATTGCTTTTTCCAGACTCCTTCTTTATAATATTTACAAATACAAAATACTCACCCAGAAAGGACTTGAGCTTATGGAAAAAAAGCCCCGTCTGATGGCGATCGTCCTGTTTTTAACGGGTCTTATCTGTATTGGATTACTTTTTGGACTCAGCTATAAAACCTACCGGAAGATCGATGCCGTTGACCAGAAAATGACCTCTGTGATCAAACCGGTCCAGAAAAAGCAGAAATCCATGAAAGAGGATATCGAACTTTATACAGCCAAGATCGAAAAGAAACAGGCAGCCAACAAATACCTGCAGCAGCGGGCACAGACAGAAAAAGCTGTCAAAAACAACACCGTTGAACATGAACGGGCACCGGAAGCCGAAAACAGTCAGAAAACGACCAAACCCTCTGTTTTCAGTGAAGCCGGTGGTGAGGGATTCACCGATGGCGGTAATGATACCTCTTCTGCTTCCAACAACGGCCATATTGTCGGGATCGATCCCGGACATCAGAGTGAAAATGTTGATATGAGCGCCACAGAGCCGAACGGCCCCGGTTCCTCCACCATGAAGGCCAAGGCTTCCACCGGAACCAGAGGCTCCTTCAGCGGTCTCCCGGAGTATCAGCTGAATCTGGACGTTTCTCTTCTGCTTAAGGATATCCTGGAACAGCGTGGATACCAGGTAATAATGACAAGGACAGACAATGATACCGCTATCAGCAACAAGGAGCGTGCAGAGCTGGTCGCTTCCCAGGGTGCGGAGATCTGTGTCCGTATCCATGCAAACGGGGATGATTCTGCAGATGTCTCCGGTGCTCTGACCATGTGTCCGTCCCAGCAGAATCCTTATGTTTCCAGTCTCTATGACAGTTCCAACAAACTATCCAAATGCATTGTGGATTCCTACTGCGCAGCTACCGGCTTCCAGAACCGCGGGATCATCTACACAGATTCCATGACAGGTATTAACTGGAGCACGATCCCGGTGACGATTGTGGAAATGGGATTTATGACCAACCAGAGCGATGATCTGAAAATGGCGGATTCCTCCTTCCAGCAGACTATGGCAGAGGGGATCGCCAATGGAATCGATGCTTATTTCCAATAATAAAAAGGAGTTTGTTTATATATGAAAAAAAATACATTTCTATATATTGTGATCGCAGTGCTTGTCATCGCACTGGCAGGACTTGGGGCACTGAATGTCCGCTCCCTGGACAAGCTTGCATCTCTCCAGACAAAAGTTAACAAGCTGCAGAAAAGTGTGCAGGAGGTTTCTGATTCTGCCGCTGAGCTCAGCAGCAAAGCCGATCAGCTGGATGCTCTTTATCCTGATGATCCTACCGTTTCCAGCGCTGCTGCCGCAGCATCTTCAACTGAGGTCCAGGGTCCTTCCGCACAGGAAGAATCCACAGATACATCTGCAGCCTCCGATTCTTCCGAATCTTCTGGCAGCAAGGACAGTTCTTCTTCCACTCAGGAAGAAGGAACTCTTTCTCCATCCAGCGGAAGCACTTTCACAGACAATTCGGATTCCAGCATGGACAACCTTCTGAATCAGGTACAGTCTCTTCTTCCCACCGATAACGGAACCTGGTCCGTATATGTATGCAATCTTGCAAAAAATACCGAAGGTACCATCAATGATCAGCAGATGCAGGCTGCCAGCCTGATCAAGCTCTATATCATGGGTGCTGTATATGAGGATTATGACAGTCTTTCCTCCAAATACAGCAAGGATCAGCTGGACAATGCACTGAACTCCATGATCACAGTCAGCGACAATGATGCTGCCAATACACTTGTCAATTATCTTGGCGGCGGGGATAACACAGCCGGAATGGCCCGTGTGAATAAATTCTGTCAGGATCACGGATACACCAGCACTTCCATGGGACGTCTTCTTCTTGCAGATAATTCCAATGGGGATAACTACACTTCCGCAAAGGATTGTGGAAAATTTCTGAAGACCATCTATCAGATCGACAAGGGTACTGCTACCGATAACAATGATACTCTGGCAGGAGCCGAATATATGTATCGTCTTCTGAAAATGCAGACCAGGAAAAACAAGATCCCGGCTCAGATGCCTTCCGAGGTAAAGGTTGCCAACAAAACCGGTGAACTGGATCACGTAGAAAACGATGTCGGCATCATCTATGACACTGCAAAGGGGATCGACCTGGTAGTCTGCTTTATGTCACAGGATCTTAACGATACCTCTGCTGCACAGAACACCATCGCACAGGACAGCCGTGCGATCTATGGATACTATAACGAATAACAAAATAACAGACTTACCGGATCGGACAAAAAAAGGATGATGCGTCACCGAAACGCATCATCCTTTTTTCAGTTCTTTTCTTCTCCCTCTTCATAGGATTTTTCCCAAATCTCGGAAAATACTGCCAGCGGACAGTCTGTCAGCAGGCACATCAGAAGAAAGCACTCATATGGATTCACTATGTAGATCTCACTCATTTCGCAGCGGGCCAGGATCTCCTGGATCTCCTCCAGGAAATGGCGGTATCTCGTATACGGATCATCCTCTGCCATCTCCTGAGAGATTACAAAAAACTCCAGCGTGATCAGATCAAACCGCTCCACCGGAAATTTATGGTTCAGGATATTGTTGATCCTCTGGCGGCTGAAGCGCTTCTGGCTGAAATGCTTTGCCAGAATGGATGCGGACATCTTTTTGAGATTTCCCATTTTATTAATGGGGATCCCGCTGCAGATAACCTTTTCCAGATCCGAAGCACTGATATTCTCAGGCTTCCAGATCTTTTTGCCACCGTTTTCTTCCTCATCTTCCTGATACATGGCTGCAATGATCTTCCTTGCCCGCTCCAGAAGGATCATAAATTCCTGAAAAGCCTGGCTCTTCTCTGATTTCGGATCATCATGTCTTCCTTTCAGAAAAGCCAGATATTCCAGAAGCTTTTCTTCACTGTCCAGACAAAGCCCTGTGCCATACACGATCTCTCCGGTCTTTTTTTCCACCGGAGTCATCTGTTTGTAGGTTTCTTTATATTCCTCCGCTTTATAATAGCCAAGATGATTCCGGTAACAATACCAGTAGATCACTTCTTCCGGATTATGAAAATCAAAATCCTGCTCACGAAGCACCCGGGTCAGAAAATCTGAAACATCCTCTGTACTCATCCGAAGTCCGAACCCCAGCAGAAAAACTGTTTCACGCTTCACAGATGCCTGAGTCAGCCAATTATTCACCAGAGAACTCAGCTTGGCTGATGTAGGTGACATGGATTTCGGTGTGTAGGTTTCCTTGAAGGATTCCACAACGATCTCTCTGTAGACTTCCTGCGGCACCTGGGAAAAAGGCTCCTCAAGCTCTGCACGCTCATACACATATCGTTTCAGATAGTCACCAAAGGAAACCAGTTCCATCTCCTTGTAAAGATAATGAAAAATAACATCTGCATCCTCATCCTCAAAGGAATCCAGACTGACAACCTGGCGGAACTTCTGTGCTGCCTTTCTTGTAAATTCAAAGTCCTTCACTGAATCGAAGGCAACTGTCTGTTCAAAATCAAGATCCTGCATTCGATTTCTCATCGCAAATTTTCTCCTTATCCCTTTTCTTACTCCCCGGGTTTATTACCGTCCGGTACTGTGGCGCTCTGCCCAGCGTTTGAGAATATTTTTTTCTTCATAGCCGCTGATCTGTGCAAGGACCAGTGTCACATTATCTCTGCCGCCTCTTTCCAATGCCTGTTCCAGGATCTTACCTACTTTTTCTTCTGCGGTTTCTGTCCCGTCAAGGATCTTCTGAAGCTCCTGATCAGAAAGCATGTCTGTCACTCCATCTGAACAGATCAGATACGAGCTTCCCGGCTGATAACCGATCTCCACGATAGAAGGCTCCAGTGCCATGTTTTCTTCCTGAAAGCCCAGATACTGCGTCAGCGGAGCTTTTCCCAGCATTTTTCCGCCGATCACATGGTCCGTGGAAATCTGCTGGAACTTCCCCTGAAAATGACGGTAGATACGGCTATCCCCAAGGTTGCAGGCATAGATCGCCTTTTCACTGAAAGACAAAAGTGCCATGGTTGTTCCCATGCTTCTGATACCGTTTTCATTGCTGTAGCGACATACTGCCTCATTCATATTTTCGCAGGCTCCTGTCAGAAAAACCACAGGCTCTTTTTTCAAGGTCTTTTTGTTTTCTTCATAGAAGCCTCCCAGCGCTTCCACAGCTGCAGAAGCTGCCATTTCACCGCAGCTTTCTCCGCCCATGCCGTCAAAAACAGCCAGCATTGGAAGCTGCCAGTGCTGTGTATGACCTGCCAGGATTCCGTCAACCCCCTGGTTGTGCACCGGCAGGCGCACTCCGCAGCACCAGAAATTATCCTCATTATTTGTCCTCACCTTTCCGGTGTGACATGTATACGCATAATCAATCTGATAGGCCATTCTTTTTCCTTTCGTAAAAACCCTTCGACATTACTGCTGAAGCTCCACTACAGAATTACTCCAGTATTTGTCTCCCAGTTCTACATATTTGTCGTTATCGCTCTCTTTATCATGAACCTTACCATCTGCATCGATCCATCGGATCAGAAGGCCGTCCTGATAATAAAAATACTGCTTCTCATCTCCGTCCCATACATAAGTATAAAACATCTGCTCGCCCCAGTAAAAATATTCCTCATAAACGCCATCTGCGGAACTGCCGGGATATACAAGTACTTTGGCGATCTCTCCTGATCCATTATAAAAGCGCAGGCGATCCCCCTCTGTACCTTCACGTCTATAGCTGTCCAGAGCATTTTCTATGGTTGTCGCATGGTCACGTATCGTTTCCATTGCCTGTGCGAAACTTTTATCCGAATTGTCTGCAGTACCGAAATTTCCTTTGTTCAGAGCATCAGAATCATCGGAATCTGTATACGAAGGTTCCCCGTTATCCACAGGTTTCCGTATCGTTCGTACCGCAAGGATCCCGCCGATCAGCACAACAAGGATCCCGGCTGTTATAAGCATTCTGAAAATACCTTTCCGTTTCCTTCTGTCATCGTCATTTCCATCATTCTCTGGCACGGATCCTTCCCACTCCTGGAGATTCTGGTCACGGTCGTCTTCCAGATCTGTGATAGAGGTAACTCTGGGCTTTACAGCTCCGGTTTTTCTTATACCGGGATCTGACTGACGGGAACGTCCTGACGGATAACCGGACAGGCTATCCTTTTCGGATGCTGTTTTTCCGGATGCAGATTTCTGAGGCTTCTGTATTGTGCTCTGAGCCTTTGGCGTATTCCGGGCTGCATTTTTTGCTATTTCTCCGGCTATCGGTTTATCCGGCTGTATGGATACCGGCACAGGATTTTTACGTGCCTGACGGATCGCATCCGTATTCAGCTGACTCGTTCTTGCCAGCTGTCTGGCTGCACCCTCCTGAAGAAACTTCGGCATGGACTCCGGAACAGGTCTTTCCTCCACTGGTTTCGGTTTCTCATGAACTCCCTGTTCTCTGTTTGCCGCTCCATACCGGATTTCTTCCAGTGCTTCCCGAAACTTATCAGGAGTCTGATATCGTTCTTTTGCATCATAAGCACAGGCTTTTAAGATAACGGAGCCGAAAGCCTCTCCTGCATCCACAGGGGGTGGCGGTGTTTCGCCTGACATCCTCCTCGTGAGTGCGTTCTCCTTATCTCTGTATGTGATCAGCTGTTTTTCAAGATTCAGAAACGGAAGCCTGTTATGATTCATCAGTTTATATAACACCAGGCCAAGTGCATAAATGTCCACTCTGCTGTCGTACTGTTCTCCCCTGTACATCTCCGGCGCCATATAGGAATAAGTTCCCTTTTTGGAAAGGGTACTCATGGTTTTTTCCAGTTCTCTGGCGATTCCAAAGTCCCCCAGCTTGAAATCCCCGAACCTGGATACAAAAATATTCTCAGGTTTGATATCCCTGTGGATGATGTGAAGCTGCCCACAGTATTCCAGTGATCTGCAAAGATCGATACCCAGCTTCATCACTTCTTTTTCTGTGAGATTTTTTCCCGCATAATATTCCATGAAGCTTGTGAGATATTCCATGCGGATAAAAATATCCCATCCGATCTCGTCCAGATATTCCATCACCTTGTAATCTTCTACAGATACAATATGGGAATTTCCCCGGAAATACTCCATGGTGCTTACTTCCTGAATGCACTCCTCCACCAGATTTTCAAAATAACCGCGGACAGATTTTTCATCACCGGATTCTGAGCGCACACTGTCCAGCTCCCCTTTACTGGCGGGGATTGTGATTATCTTAATTGCCGAGTAAAAAGAACGTCCCTTCTCAGTTCTCTGAGCTTTATACACTCTTCCAAAAGAGCCTTCCCCGATCTTGCTTACGATCTTCCATTCCGGCCACGGGGAAATTGGCAGTTCCTTGTCCATCGCAATCCCTCCTCTCTCAGAAAATCCCTGCTTATAAACAGAAATCTCCCTCCGGATTTCCGGGGGGAGATTTATTTATATTAGCAAGGTATATCGACTTATTCTTCTACCGGTGCAGTTTCCTCTGCTGTCTCTTCAACAGCAATGGTCTCTTCCTCCGGAGCAGTCTCAGTCTTCTCTTCCTCTACGGAAATTTCCTCTGTATCCTCAGGCTCCTCGGAAGCTGTTTTTACCTCCGGCATTCCTGTGTCAAGACTGATCTCACTGTAACGCTTCATACCTGTACCTGCAGGAATCAGCTTACCGATGATAACGTTCTCTTTCAGACCGATCAGCGGATCGATCTTACCTTTGATAGCAGCCTCTGTCAGGACTTTTGTTGTTTCCTGGAAGGATGCTGCTGACAGGAAGGAGTTTGTAGCAAGGGATGCTTTGGTAATACCAAGCATAACCTGTTTGCCCTCTGCCGGCTGTTTGCCCTCTGCCTCAAGTTTCTCGTTAACTTCCTCAACATCAAGGACATCAACAAGTGTTCCTGGCAGGAACTCTGTATCTCCGTTATCCTCGATACGGATCTTCTTCAGCATCTGATGAACGATAACCTCGATATGCTTATCGTTGATCTCAACACCCTGCAGACGATATACACGCTGAACCTCACGAATCATGTAATCCTGAACTGCACGCACACCCTTGATTCTCAGGATATCATGCGGATTTACACTACCTTCTGTCAGCTCATCGCCGGCCTCAAGAACCTGTCCGTCAAGGACTTTGATACGAGAACCGTATGGGATCAGGTAAGTCTTGGAATCGCCTGTCTCCGGATCGTTTACGATGATCTCACGTTTCTTCTTAGTGTCGTTGATCGTGGCAACACCTGGGATCTCTGTGATGATTGCAAGACCCTTCGGCTTTCTTGCCTCAAAAAGCTCCTCGACACGAGGAAGACCCTGTGTGATATCTCCACCGGCAACACCACCGGTATGGAAAGTACGCATGGTCAGCTGTGTACCTGGCTCACCGATAGACTGTGCTGCGATGATACCAACAGACTCACCAACCTGTACCGGCTCACCGGTAGCCATGTTCGCACCATAACATTTTGCGCAGACACCAACCTTGCACTTACAGGAAAGGATGGTACGGATCTTCAGTTTGTCGATCGGTCCGCCTGTCTGGTTGCTTACGCCCTCTTTCATGATACGGGCTGCACGCTTCGGTGTGATCATGTGGTTTGCTTTAACAAGGATTTCTCCATCTTTATTCTTAACTGTCTCACAGGAGAAACGTCCTGTGATACGCTCCTGAAGGCTCTCGATCTCTTCTTTTCCGTCCATGAATCCACGAACGACCATACCGGAGATCTCTGCTCTGTTCTCACAGCAGTCCGCCTCACGAACGATCAGATCCTGGGATACGTCAACAAGTCGTCTTGTCAGGTATCCGGAATCGGCTGTACGAAGAGCGGTATCAGAAAGACCTTTACGAGCTCCATGAGCGGACATGAAGTACTCCAGTACGTCAAGACCTTCACGGAAGTTTGACTTGATCGGGAGCTCGATGGTATGACCGGTTGTATCAGCCATCAGTCCTCGCATTCCGGCAAGCTGTTTGATCTGCTTATCGGAACCACGGGCTCCGGAGTCAGCCATCATGAAGATGTTGTTGTACTTATCAAGACCTGTAAGAAGTGCCTTTGTAAGCTCATCATCGGTCTTCTTCCAGGTATCAACAACCTCTTTGTAACGCTCTTCCTCTGTGATAAGACCACGTTTGTAGTTCTTTGTGATACGGTCAACAGTATCCTGAGCCTGCTTGATCATCTCCGGCTTCTGCGGCGGCACGGTCATATCGGAAATAGATACGGTCATGGCTGCACGTGTGGAGTATTTGTAACCCATAGACTTAACGGAGTCAAGTACCTCGGCTGTCTTTGTTGCACCGTGAGTATTGATAACCTTTTCAAGGATCTGCTTCAGCTGTTTCTTACCTACAAGGAAATCAACCTCAAGAAGCAGTTCGTTTCCAGGTACGCTTCTGTCCACAAATCCAAGGTCCTGCGGAAGGATCTCGTTGAACAGGAAACGTCCCAGTGTGGACTGAACATTGCCGCTTAAAACAGTTCCGTCCGGCATTGTCTTATGACAATGGACAATGATCTTTGTCTGGAGTGTGATGACCTTGTTCTCATATGCAAGAATTGCCTCGTTGACACTCTTAAAGAATTTGCCCTCACCCTTGTTTCCAGGTCTTTCCTGTGTCAGGTAGTAGATACCAAGGACCATATCCTGTGAAGGAACGGCTACAGGACCACCATCTGACGGTTTCAGAAGGTTGTTCGGTGATAACAGAAGGAAACGGCACTCTGCCTGTGCTTCCTGGGAAAGCGGAAGATGTACAGCCATCTGGTCACCATCGAAGTCAGCGTTGAACGCGGTACAAACAAGCGGATGAAGCTTGATCGCCTTACCTTCTACAAGGATCGGCTCGAATGCCTGGATACCCAGACGATGCAGTGTAGGTGCACGGTTCAGCATAACCGGATGCTCCTTAATGACGTCCTCAAGGACATCCCATACTGCCGGCTCAAGCTTCTCTACCATTTTCTTGGCATTTTTGATATTGTGGGAAGTTCCGTTGGCAACAAGCTCTTTCATAACGAAAGGTTTGAACAGCTCGATAGCCATCTCCTTCGGAAGACCACACTGATAGATCTTCAGTTCAGGTCCTACGACGATTACAGAACGTCCGGAATAGTCAACTCGTTTACCGAGAAGGTTCTGACGGAAACGTCCGGATTTACCCTTCAGCATATCGGAAAGGGATTTCAGAGCTCTGTTTCCAGGGCCTGTTACAGGACGTCCGCGGCGTCCGTTATCGATCAGGGCATCTACAGCCTCCTGCAGCATACGCTTCTCATTGCGGACAATGATATCCGGAGCACCAAGCTCCAGAAGTCTTTTCAGACGGTTGTTTCTGTTGATGATCCTTCTGTAAAGATCATTCAGGTCAGATGTTGCAAAACGTCCTCCGTCCAGCTGTACCATAGGACGAAGATCCGGCGGGATAACCGGGATAACGGTCATGATCATCCACTCAGGACGGTTGCCGGACTCACGGAAGGACTCCACAACCTCAAGACGTTTGATGATCCTTGCACGTTTCTGGCCTGTTGCATCCACAAGCTCTGCCTTCAGTTCTTCAGAATCTTTTTCAAGATCGATAGCCTGAAGGAGCTCCATGATGGACTCGGCACCCATACCTACACGGAATCCTTCTCCGTAAGACTCACGTGCTTCCTGGTACTCACGCTCGGTGAGTACCTGTTTGTACATAAGTCCGGAATCTGCAGGATCCAGAACGATATAGTTAGCAAAGTAAAGCACTTTCTCCAGTGTTCTCGGAGAAATATCAAGGATCAGACCCATACGGGACGGAATTCCTTTAAAGTACCAGATATGAGACACCGGAGCTGCAAGCTCGATGTGTCCCATACGCTCTCTACGAACGGCAGATTTGGTTACTTCAACACCGCATCTGTCGCAGACAACGCCTTTATAGCGAATTTTTTTGTACTTTCCACAGTGGCACTCCCAGTCCTTGCTCGGTCCGAAAATCCTTTCACAGAAAAGACCATCCTTCTCAGGCTTCAAGGTTCTGTAGTTGATCGTTTCAGGTTTTAAAACCTCACCGTGTGACCACTCTCTGATCTTCTCAGGGGACGCCAGTCCGATCTTGATGGCATCGAAAGTCATTGGCTGATATGTTTCATTGGCGTTGGTTGTTTCTGCCATGTATTCTTTCCCCTTTCTTATTCCTCATCATCAAAGGACTCTTCAAACTCGATCATATCATCTTCGTCTTCCATGTCCTCATCTTCTTCTACATTGACAAGCTCTTCTCCGCTGAACTCCTGCTTGGTGTAGCCGTGTTTACCGAAGGACTCCTCATCTCTGCGTCCTCTGGAATCGCCCTCGATGACATGACGAAGATCAGTATCTCCGTAATCAGAGGTTTCCATAATGTGTACCTCTGATCCGTCCTCGCTGAGCACACGTACATCCAGACCAAGAGACTGAAGCTCTTTAAGAAGTACCTTAAAGGACTCAGGAATACCTGGCTCAGGAATGTTGTCACCTTTGATGATCGCTTCATAGGTCTTAACACGTCCGATCACATCATCAGACTTCACTGTCAGGATCTCCTGCAGTGTGTAGGAAGCACCATATGCCTCCAGTGCCCAAACCTCCATCTCTCCGAAACGCTGTCCACCGAACTGAGCTTTACCACCCAGAGGCTGCTGTGTTACCAGGGAGTATGGACCCGTGGAACGTGCATGGATCTTATCATCTACCAGATGATGCAGCTTCAGGTAGTGCATGTGACCGATCGTTACAGGGCTGTCGAAGTACTCGCCTGTTCGTCCGTCACGAAGTCTTACCTTACCATCTCTGGAGATCGGAACGCCCTTCCAGAGTGCTCTGTGAGCTTTATTCTCATCGAGATACTGCATAACATCCGGTGCAAGGATGTCTTTATATTTCTCACGGAATTCCTCAAAGTCTTCCGTATTAACGTAATCGTTGGCAAGCTCCAGAGTATCCTGGATATCAACCTCGTTTGCGCCATCGAATACAGGTGTTGCAATATTGAAGCCAAGTGCTTTGGCAGCAAGGCTCAAGTGGATCTCCAGGACCTGTCCGATGTTCATTCGGGAAGGTACACCCAGAGGATTCAGCACGATATCAAGAGGACGTCCGTTTGGAAGGAATGGCATATCCTCAACCGGAAGTACACGGGAAACGACACCCTTGTTACCATGACGACCAGCCATCTTATCACCAACGGAGATCTTTCTCTTCTGTGCAATATAAATACGTACTGCCTGATTTACTCCAGGGCTCAGCTCATCGCCGTTCTCTCTTGTAAATACCTTGGCATCTACGATAATACCATACTCACCGTGCGGTACCTTAAGGGAAGTATCACGTACCTCTCTTGCCTTCTCACCGAAGATAGCACGAAGGAGACGCTCCTCAGCAGTAAGCTCAGTCTCTCCCTTAGGAGTAACCTTACCGACAAGGATATCACCGGCACGTACCTCAGCACCGATACGGATGATACCGCGCTCATCCAGATCCTTCAGAGCGTCATCGCCGACACCCGGAACGTCACGTGTGATCTCTTCCGGTCCCAGCTTGGTATCACGGGATTCTGCCTCATATTCCTCAATATGGACAGATGTATAAACATCATTCTGTACCAGTTTCTCACTAAGAAGAACAGCATCCTCGTAGTTATAACCCTCCCAGGTCATAAATCCGATCAGCGGGTTCTTACCAAGTGCAAGCTCACCATTGGATGTAGACGGGCCATCCGCGATAACCTGTCCTGCCTCAACATGCTCACCTTGGAACACGATCGGTCTCTGGTTGTAGCAGTTGCTCTGGTTGCTTCGCATGAATTTAGTCAGATGATAATCATCTTTTGTTCCGTCATCATTCTTGATAGAGATATCTGTAGATGTGGAACGAAGTACTGTACCTGCTTTTCTTGCAACAACGCATACACCGGAGTCAACAGCTGTCTTGGTCTCCATACCTGTACCAACAACCGGAGCCTCTGTTGTAAGAAGCGGAACGGCCTGACGCTGCATGTTGGATCCCATCAGCGCACGGTTCGCATCATCGTTCTGCAGGAACGGAATCAGGGCTGTAGCAACGGAGAATACCATTCGCGGAGATACATCCATGTAATCGAACATGTGCTGCTCGTACTCCTGTGTCTCCTCGCGGTAACGACCGGAAACGTTCTTATGAATGAAGTGTCCCTCTTCATCCAGCGGCTCATTCGCCTGTGCTACATGGTAATTATCTTCCTCATCCGCTGTCATGTATACAACCTCATCGGTTACACGCGGGTTGGAAGGATCTGTTTTGTCGATCTTTCTGTACGGAGCCTCTACGAAGCCGTACTGATTGATCCTTGCATAGGATGCAAGGGAGTTGATAAGACCGATGTTCGGTCCCTCAGGAGTCTCGATCGGGCACATTCTTCCATAGTGGGAATAATGTACGTCTCGAACCTCGAATCCGGCTCTGTCTCGTGACAGACCGCCAGGTCCCAGTGCGGAAAGTCTTCTCTTGTGAGTCAGCTCTCCAAGCGGGTTGTTCTGATCCATGAACTGTGACAGCTGGGAAGAACCGAAGAACTCTTTTACTGCTGCAGTTACAGGTTTGATATTGATCAGGGACTGCGGAGAAATACTCTCTGTGTCCTGTGTTGTCATTCTCTCACGTACCACACGCTCAAGTCTGGAAAGACCGATGCGGTACTGATTCTGAAGCAACTCACCGACAGCACGGATACGACGGTTGCCCAGGTGGTCGATATCATCATCGTTACCAAGGCCATACTCCAGATGCATATTGTAGTTAATGGACGCAAGGATATCTTCCTTGGTGATGTGTTTCGGGATCAGGTCGTGGATATCACGTTTGATCGCATCACATCTGTCCTCAAATGTGTCATTTTCTTCCAGAATTTTTTCGAGCACTGGGTAGTATACTAATTCTGTAACACCCAGGGACTTCGGATCCTCAAGCTCCGGCAGATAGTGACGGATATCAACCATAAGGCTAGAAAGAACTTTGATCTCTCTCTCCTCACCCTGGATCCATACGTACGGAACTGCGGAATTCTGTAATGTATCAGCAAGCTCTTTTGTAACAAGTGTCTCAGCCTCAGCAAGGATCTCACCTGTTGTTGTATCTACAACATCCTGGGAAAGCTTGTGGCCTACGATACGTTTATTGAAATGAAGCTTCTTATTAAATTTATAACGTCCGACTTTGGCAAGGTCATATCTTCTCGGATCGAAGAACATTGCCATGATCAGGCTCTCTGCGCTCTCTACTGCAAGCGGCTCGCCCGGACGGATCTTCTTATACAGCTCAAGGAGACCTTCCTGATAGTTTGTGGAGGTATCCTTTGTAAAGCTGGCAAGGATCTTTGGCTCTTCACCAAACAGATCGATGATCTCAGCATTGGTTCCAATGCCCAGTGCACGGATCAGAACAGTGATCGGAACCTTTCTTGTTCTGTCTACACGTACATAAAATACATCATTTGAATCTGTCTCGTACTCCAGCCATGCACCTCTGTTCGGAATTACAGTACTGGAAAACAGTCTCTTACCAAGCTTATCATGAGCGATCGCGTAGTAGATTCCAGGGGAACGTACTAACTGGCTGACAATAACACGCTCAGCACCATTGATAACAAAGGTACCCGTAGCTGTCATCAGCGGTAAATCTCCCATGAAAATCTCGTGTTCGTTGATCTCTTCTGTTTCCTTATTGATCAGCCTTACTCGAACCTTCAAAGGTGCGGCATAAGTCACGTCACGTTCTTTACACTGCTCGATGGAATATTTTGCATCTTTTTCATCGTATGTGAAATCGATGAATTCCAGACTGAGCTTTCCGCCGTAATCTGCGATCGGAGAAATATCATCAAATACTTCTTTTAAACCTTCGTCAAGAAACCACTGGTAGGAATCTTTCTGAACTTCGATCAGGTTTGGCATTTCCAGGACTTCTTTTTGTCTCTGGTAGCTCATACGCATGCTTTTTCCAGTTTTTACAGAACGAATTCTGTTTTTTTCCATTGACGTTTCACCCCTGTTTTTTTATTATTTATTACAACATGATCCCGCCTGACCTTTAGGCAGGCATATCTAGCCATAATATAGCATCCTCCACTTTAACATAAGAAAAAAAGTGTGTCAAGCACTTTTTTTGATTTTTTTACATTTTTCAAAAAAAAGATTCTGTTCCTTCTATACATACGATGTATGGATATCCGGAACAGAATCTTTTTTATCACACATACTTACTTCACAACAGTATTTACTGTTACTGTATTTCCGTATTTATCTTTTGAGACAAGTTTCAGAGCAGTATTCTTTTTTTGCTTCTTTATTTTAATAACGTACTGTTTCTTTTTGTTTACGGATGATACACCCAGCTTTGTCTGTTTTCCGGAACGCTGCACATATGCAATAACTGTCTGGCTACCTGATGCAGTTCCGCTTATAGCTGTACTTCTTGATGTAACAGTTCTGCATGAAGGACGGTTGATGCCGTTCCATCCTTTGCAGCTTTTTACATATACCGCCTGAACCTTTCCGTTTTCGCAAAATGTATTCTTTTTCATGACCGGTATTACAGATGCATATGCATAAACACCATTCCCCGTATTTTTCTCCGCACGGTTTCCTGATACTTCGAATACTTTTGATTTCCAGAGCAAAATACCACTTTTTGCATTTGATGTCACACGATTGCTTTTTACCCTGACTCCGCCGGCCACATACTCAATTTTCACGCCATGATTTTTGTTGGATAAACAGATATTACCAAGAACATTATTGTTCTTTCCTGCATTTACACGTATTCCCGAGCCGGCCACTGATTTAACAGTATTCTTCTGTGCAGTGGATGAAGTATTTACAGATTGCAGATAAATTCCATCTCCGCCTGCTCCGGAAACAGTATTCTGCTCTACAAGATTTCTCTGTTCTGATCCTGCTGCATAGACAGAACCGGAGAGATAAATTCCCGTATTTGCAGTTCCGGACACTGTATTCCTGCTGATAACGCTTCCTCTGGAATCCTGGGCATAAATCCCAAAATTGGAATATGAAGAAGTTTTTTTCATTGTTACCTGATTATCTGTTACGGTATCTGTGTCAGTAAGAGACATGCTGATTCCGTTTCCATATCCGCTGATCTGATTATCTTCTACAGTCACACCTTTCACCGGATATATCTTTTTAGGGATCACAGCTCCATCTTTTTTCATATTATAGCCTAAAACTTTTATACCACTGCAGATCCATGCAATTCCACCAATGCTGGTAGTTCTGGCAAGACTGATGTAGTTTCCTGCCACACGAAGATTCCTGTTTTTCAGCATGTCCGGCCCATCATCATAGCCTGGCGTCTGGTGTGTATTGCTGCTCACAGAAGAAATGTCCACTCCATTTCCCACATTTACCATGGTATTATTTTCTGCTGTAGAATCTTCATAATTCATAAACCTTATACAGCGTTTTTTTACATTATGGAAAGTATTATTCGTAACTGTGATCCTTTTATATGTTTTTCCGGACATCATACTGTGCGTTCCCAGCCCTGTAAAGACATCTTCGAACACATTTCCATCGATCACAAAATCTTCACAGGTCGTTCCATCATAAGGTCTGTACTGCGGAAAAACATTGCTCTCATCTGTACAGCAGTCGATCTGAATACATTCCTGTCCGCCTTCCACATAATTCTTATAATAGCCACTGAATGTACAGCCTGTGATCTTGGCATTTTTCACTCCGCCAAATTCCAGAAAATGAGATTTCAGATTATTAAGAAATGTAGCATTTTTAATCGTAACATTCGTAGCATGTCCAATGCAAAATCCCACAAATCCGCCTGGTGCATCCTTATTTTCCACACACTGATAATTGTAGTCCCAGGTTCCTCCATCGATCACAATGTTGCGATATCCATCATATCCGCCTTCTGAATCTTTGGTATTTCCAAGACGGAGGATCAGATGTTTGGTGGTAGACGTTTTTGTAATATTAGCGTCTCTTGCATATAAGTACATATTACTGTACATGCAAAGTGTACCTGTCAGTTCATAATTTCCCGGTGGAATTATGATCTTGCAGGGATTTTCATCTGTGGCCTGATCTTTCAGTTCAAGAAACAGTGTGTTCAAGGGTGCTGTGATATCCTGTCCTTCCTCAACTTCCAGAGTCACAGTCTGATAAGTTCCAAGTTCTCCATCTGAAGCATCTCCTGCGGAAAAATCCCCAGCAGCATTGGCATCATCTGTAAAATCAGCCTGTGCCTGACCTGCGCCTTCATCAGCTTTATTATTATCCGGCTCTGCGACGTTTTCTACATTACCGTTTTCCTGCTGAAGCTGAAGTTCTTCGGAACCGTTATCGCCGTTCTCCGTTCCTTCGGAAAAATCTGCCGGCAATTCTCCGCTGATACTGCCATCTGCTGTCTGAATATCCTCACTGCCAGCTTCCGTTGCTGCATTGTCAGAAATATTCTTATTTGTGTCAAAATCTCCATCTGTGCTTCCATCTGAAAATGTGTCTTCAGTTGAATTTTCCGATATTTCCTCATCCCCCGGTGCCTCTGATACATCCACTGCTTCTACAGCACCTGACTCTATTTTTGTCCAGGATGCCTGTGATGCAGGAACCACACTGCCATCGTTATCCAGCACAAGCGGATCCAGATCCTGTTCCGGCATATTTTCCTCTTCTTCAAGCTCCTCCTGCTGCTGCATTGCAGCTTCCTGAGCCCGAAGTTCATCCAGAGGATTTTTCACGTTTACATTTATATTTTTTACATTTTTTCCGACAGACACTGTCTTGGCTGCCGTCGGAAAAGAAACTCCTGTGATTCCCAACGCAGCAGCAAGGATACAGGCCATTATTTTTCGTTTCATATTCCATCCACCCTTTCCTGTCTCCTTTATTATCCTTTCTTTTTCTTCAAAAAGCAAGATTTACCCTGGATTTTTTCACTAAAAAAGCTGCTGTGCCGCCGGTAAACCGGCAGGCACAACAGCCTCAAAGCTCTTATTCTGACTGGATTATTTAAGTGTAACCTTAGCTCCCTCAGCCTCAAGTTTAGTTTTGATGTCCTCAGCCTCAGCTTTGGATGCGCCCTCTTTAACAACCTTCGGAGCACCATCAACGATAGCTTTAGCCTCTTTAAGTCCAAGACCTGTAACCTCACGAACAACTTTGATAACTTTAACTTTGTTAGCGCCAACCTCTGTAAGCTCTACGTCAAACTCATCTTTCTCCTCAGCTGCCTCGCCTGCTGCACCTGCTGCTGCTACAACAACACCTGCTGCTGCGGAAACGCCGAACTCTTCCTCACAAGCTTTTACAAGGTCATTTAACTCTAATACAGATAATTCTTTGATTGCTGCAATAAATTCTTCTGTTGTTAATTTTGCCATTTTAATTTCCCTCCATTTATAAATTTTAATTAATAATCATGCGGTCGTTATGCCGCCAATTGCACGTTGCTGGGATTACTCAGCAGCTGCTGCGTCAGCTCCGCCGTTCTGCTCTGCGATCTGATTAAGCACACGAGCGAAGTTTGCGATCGGAGACTGCATGCTTCCAAGCAGTTTTCCAAGAAGTTCCTCTCTTGAAGGAATTGTGGACAGTGCCTGAATTCCGGCCTGATCATTGTAGTTACCTTCAACTACACCTGCGATCAGCTCCAGTGCCGGGAACTGTTTTGCATATTTAGCAAGGATTCTTGCCGGAGCAGTTGCGTCTGTCTCGGAGATAGCGATCGCATTTGTGCCATGTAAATGATCACTGAGGCTCTCAAATGCTGTACCCTCGAATGCACGACGCATCATGGTATTTTTATATACCTTGTACTGAACACCAGCTTCTCTTAACTCTTTACGAAGAATTGTATCCTGCTCAACTGTAAGACCGCTGTAGTTTACAAGTACAACAGACTGTGCGTCTTTAATGCTGTTAGAGATCTCTTCTACGATTGGTTGTTTCAGTTCTACTTTTGCCATGAAATGGTACACCTCCTTATAGATTTTGTATACCGCCGTCGCAATAAGTCAATCTGTTTAAAAAAAGACCTTACTGCTTCGCAATAAGGCCTTGTGTAATCTTAACTCAGAATACTTGGACCTCGGTAGGCGTTTTGATCCTTATGCCTTACGGCACCTACTGTCTTCGGCAGCGTTCTTAGGTACAATACCATAACAGTGCCGGGTGTGTCAAGTATTTTTTTAGATTTTTTCAAAATTATTTAGTACCAAAAATACGGTCTCCGGCATCTCCAAGTCCCGGGCAGATATAAGCGTTCTCATTGAGCTCTCTGTCAAGGGAACCACAGTAGATCTGTACATCCGGATGTGCCTCGTGAAGTCGTTTCAGTCCCTCAGGAGCTGCGATGATGCACATAAACTTGATATTCTTTCCGCCCTGTTTCTTGACAAAATCAATGGCAGCTTCGGCAGAACCGCCGGTTGCAAGCATCGGATCAACGATCACTGAAATACGCTCGTCAATAGATTCAGGAAGCTTACAGTAATACTCATGGGGCTCATGTGTTACCGGATCACGGTAAAGTCCCACATGTCCGACCTTTGCAGACGGTACCAGTGTGAGAATGCTGTTTACCATTCCAAGTCCTGCACGGAGGACCGGGATCACTGCCAGCTTCTTACCTGAGATCATCGGTGTCTTACAGGTTTCTATCGGTGTCTCGATTTCCACTTCCTCTGTAGGAAGATCACGAAGCGCCTCATATCCCATCAGGATTCCGATTTCCTCCACCAGTTTACGGAACTCGTTTGTTCCTGTATTTTTATCACGGAGCATTGAAATTTTGTGTTTGATCAGCGGGTGATCCATAATATAAACATTTTTCATTTTTTCCATCGTGATTTCCTCTCTTTGTCTGTGTTTTTTGTAAAGCGAAACTTCTCATTCCACTCTGCTTCATACACCGGAACGCAAGCCTTTCGCTTTTCTGTATTCATCTTTCTACATTATAATATATATGACACTTTTTCAAAAGGGGGAAAAACTATTTTCCCTGGCGTTCCAGAACCTGATCAATAGCATAGGCCACACCAAATTCATTGTTGTTCTTTGTGATGTATTTTGCTGCTCTTTTAATCTCCGGAACTGCGTTTTCCATTGCAACAGTTGCGCCGAAATCCATGGAAATCATGGAATAATCATTAAGGCTGTCACCAAGGACCATCACCTCATCCATGGTATAACCCAGAGACTCGATATATTCTTTCAGCACCGGGCCTTTCTGCGCCTCTACTGCTGTAATCTCCTGATTATATATAAAGGAAGAAGCCACTGCAACGGCTGGATTTTCTTTCAGCTCATCGCTGAGTTTCTCCAGCTGCTCCACATCTGCCGCAAAAATGAAGATCTTATATACCGGCGCACCGCTGCTCTCCAGGGAACGGATATCGGAAATCCCTTTCGTGTTTCCGGCGATCCTGCGGTACTGCGGGGATTTCCGTACAATCTCCTCGCTGGTATCTATGTCCATATTGAAAAGACGGATCTGCTGAATGATCCCGTCTTCAATTTCTTTCTTTGTTCCAATACGGTAATCATAGCGATCCGTAAAAAATGCTACAGATACCGGGTATTTTTTTGCCGTATTGTAAACCTCCTCACACAGCTCAATAGAGATCGGTGTACTCTTTACAACCTCCTGCTGCGGATTTCGTACTTCAGCACCGCTGCTCACCACATAATCACAGGTCAGCTCTGTTCCCTTCAGTTCCTCCATGGCACCGGGGAAATTCCGGCCGGTGGCAACCATAAAGCGGATTCCCGCATCGCAGGCACGCCTGACCGCCGCAAGGGTTTCCGGTGCGATCCTGTGGTCATCACCAAGAAGTGTGCCGTCCATATCACTTGCAATTACTTTTATCATGAAAATTTTCTCCTTTTATCTGTAAAAATTCCGGTCAATCATTCGGATCCATAGCATCCATAGCAAATATGTCCTTTTTTCGGAGAAATTATATCTTATATTATTGCAAAATACAATGATTTTTGCGACAGGCATATGCCTTTCTGATTTCAGAAATACATGGTATAATGAGATTTCATAAATCTGTCCGATGTCGGTCAAGCGTATATCCGCAATCCGCGTCGCTGCTTGATCCGGTTAAGTGAATAACCCCATCCACATGTACTACATAGATTTGCATCAAATAAATGCTCTTCAGTTAAGTCAGTCAATCAGAAAGCAGGAGAATATTATGTCAACTTATTTTTTTCATTCCAAAAGAAGCCGCTCGCATTCCCGTTTCTTCTATTTAATATTGTGCACAGTCCTTGTCTGTCCAATGCTCCTTTTCACAGGCTGCGGAAATATCACGGATGCAGATACATCCACCACCGGAAATCAGCCCATCAGTATCAGCAGTATCAAATTGAATACAGCTGTACAGATCACAATTTACGATTCTCAGGATAAAGCTCTCCTGGATGACTGTCTGGCACTGTGCGATAAATATGAGCTGGTCTTCAGCCGGACAAATGAGAAAAGCGAGCTTTATAAATTAAATCACCGCAAAGATACATCGGATAAAGATTCCAATACCGACCGGCAGACTACTCCATATCCGGTCAGCGGCACAGCAGACACCTGGCATATATCTGAAGACCTTGCCGCTCTGCTTTCCGAAGGACTCGATATCACCAGGGAGTCCGACGGTGCCTTTGACATCGCCATTGCGCCTTTGACCTCTCTCTGGGATTTCACAGCAGAAGACCCGAAGGCTCCGGATGATGCAGATATTCAGAAAGTTCTCCCCCTGTGCAGCTCCGACGGCGTCACCATTGGCGGGCAGGATATCACACTTCCCTCTGATGACATCCAGTTCGATGTAGGCGCCATTGCCAAAGGCTATATTGCAGACCGCCTGAAAGATTTTCTGGTAAAAAAAGGCGTAAACAGTGCTATCATCAACCTTGGCGGCAATGTCCTCTGCATCGGCTCGAAGCCTGACGGCACTCCCTTCAAAGTAGGCATCCAGAAGCCCTTTGCAGATCGCAATGAAACAGAGGCTGTTATGGATATCGCCGGAAAATCCGTTGTATCCTCTGGGATTTATGAGAGGTGCTTTAAGCAGGGCGGTAAATTATATCATCATATCCTGAATCCCCAAACCGGCTATCCTTATGATAACGGCCTGATTTCTGTGACGATCATCTCCGACCAGTCTGTGGACGGCGATGCCTTAAGCACCACCTGTTTCGCCCTTGGCCTGAAAGACGGGCTGAAATTTGCAGAGAAAAAAGGCGTGCAGGCCGTTTTTATCACAGAAGATTATGAACTGCATTATACTGACGGATTCCAGGATGAGATCAATGTCACTGATGTGGAATCCTGAACCATGAAATCTTTTTCAGTAACAACCAAAAACCTTACGGATAGACCATATTTGTCACATAAGTCTGCGGATAATCTTTCAGAAGATTTGCCATTGCTGTCTGTGTCTGTGTCGTTGAAAATGGCTAAGATGGACCGTTCCACAGACATTCATAATCTGCTCCCAAGCTTCTTCATATTCCTTATCCGGAAGTTCAAAACACCATGGGATAAATCCGAGCAAACAGTGATCTTCTGGAAGCAGATAATGCCGAAGATGGCCTGAAGATCATTCTCAAAGAGCATCCTGACATTATTATCACAGATATGAAAATGCCCGTCATGGACGGAATACAGCTCTAAAAAAAGCCGGAAGAACTTCACATCGACAGCAAAATCAGTGTGATCAGCGGATTCAGCGATTTCAAATATACAAGACTTGCGATCCAGGCTGGTGTTATTGATTACATACTGAAGCCTGTTGATCCCCAGAATTTGAACAATGCGCTTTCAGCCACAATTTCTCAGTTGGAAAGTGAAGCAGGCAAAACTGGGACTTCCGATTCTGCTTCATCACCCGAACTCTGCTCTGCATTCACCAGTAGGGTAATCAGTGATGTTTTTGATTATATCAATGCACATTATCTGGAAAATATCTCCCTGGCCGATATTGCAGAATCTTTTTTCTAAGTAAGGAGCATCTGTCCAGATTGTTTTAAAAAAACGTCAGAATCTTTTTTCCTATGCTATGCAGTTAAAGCTCACCGAGGTGAAACGGCTTCTGCAGTCTACGGATATAACTCTCGACGACATTGCCTGGCATCTTGGTTTCAGCAATGGAAATTACTTCAGCAAGGTTTTTAAAAAGAACTGTCAGATGTTTCCCAGTGAATACCTGAACGTACAGCTATAGTTCTTCAGAAAACTTTTCTCCGATAAAAAGTAGCTGTAACTGAGCGTATTCGTTCAGTTACAGCCACTTTATTCAATATTATTATATTCAGTTATTGATCATATCCGGCCAGGAAAGAATCTCTGCAGAAATCTTCTCTTCATAATCTCCGTCAATGTCCTCACTTCTTCCAGCCGCATAAATATTGGTCTCGGCACCCCAACCGTTGTCCTCGTATTCCCATACATGGAATTTCAGTCCACGGAACATGAAATCCAGACTTCCGCAACCATCTTCCTCTGTGTATTCGAATTTGATATTTTTTTTGTTCAGAGCATCCTGTACTTTCTGTAAACGCATATAATATCGCTCCTTCCACGCCGAAAATCTTCCTTTATACACAAAGTATAACATGTTGTGATTTTTGATACAAGTCAAGGATGAAAGTGCCTGTGAGCTGCAGATAGCTCAGGCCCAGTAGAGTCTCATTCCAAACTCATGGCTCATACGGTCCGGATGCCCATCAACTCTTGAAAGCAAAGTACAGATATCCTGATAGGTATTCTTTGCCATACATTTACCGCTATTATCAGAAAGAATTAGTGTAAGGTTCCACTTCTTGCCTTTTCCGTATTCTTTCTCAAAGGTTTTTACCATGACACGGCTGTCTGCCGGAACTTCTGCTTTAACACTTCCCTTTTCCACCAGTTCTCCGTTCAATGTTTCTGTAATGATCCATGTAAGTTCACACTCTCCCAGAGCTCCATCTGTATCATTTACAATATACAGACTGTCCAGATGGTCTTTGTGCTTTGCAAAAACACCCACTGGTGCGTTGCTTTCCAGTATAGCCTGAAGACCCTTTTTGGGAATTCCCCACCAGTCATATAAACCGTAGAAGCTCTGAGGACACAGGTCGATAAACATAAACTGTACATATCCTGAGCAAGGTTCATATTTCTGGATCCTGTAATGCTCTGTATAATATTTCAGAAGCTTATACTGATATTCCTGGATCTTCGGGATATCATCCACCAGTTTTTCCAGACGATGATATACCGCCGGAACAGTTTTCAGATTTTCACTGCTGCCCGGTGCATCAAATCCGTACTCTGTATTCAGCTTTTCTGTCTGCTCATAAATATCTGCATATTCTCCACCGCTTAAAGAACCCAGATAATTGTGGCTGTCCCCGCTAAGCGGATCATCTTCGCAGAAAGAACCCTTGATGATCGGTCTGCCCGGATCCATCTTCTGTACCTCCCTATACAGAGCAGGTCCCGGATTTTCCTCCATAAATCTCCTTCTCACATTTCCATCCGGATCAACACATCCCGGTTCATTCATAATGATCCAGCAGATCAGAGACGGATGATGCTTCAGAAGTTTCACATTTTCTCTGTAAACATCTGCAAATCTCTGCGCCCATTCATCTGTTGAAGGATGCGTCCAATTGTACTCCGAATCCTGAAGAACTGCAATTCCCAGCTCGTCACACAGATCATAAAAAACTTCCTGCTCTGTGTGGACATGTACTCGTACCAGGTTAAAACCTGCCGCCTTTACATTAAGAAGATCTCTCAGGTACCGTTCCCTTGTCATTGCGGAAATATAACAATCCGGAAAATAAGAGGTTCCTCTTATATACAGCTTCCTGTTATTAAGCCAGAATCTTGTTATTTTTTCATTACGCTCAATCTGAATGTCCCGGAAAGCAAAATTCGTTGTTCTGCTGCTCAGTATGTCTTTTCCCCTGCTTAACGTAAGTTCTGCCTGATACATCCAGGGATAACCATGATCCCATGTGGACCACAGTCTGACATCTTCCACTTTAAGCTCACATTTAAAGCCTGTCTCTGCTTTCTCTGCCATTATCTGAACAGTTTTTTCTGCCTTTATAAGACCGGACTCTTTTTCCCGGATCTTTACATTAAAATCATATGTCTCCCCGGATTTCAGACCTCGCGCTTCAGTTTCCACATATACGTCTGCTTTCTTTCCATCTGGATCCAGTTCATACTTCAGATCTGTCTGATCTTCCAGAACACCTTCTTCTGTCAGGATCAGCTCCACTTTTCCGTAGATTCCTACAGGATTTACATCTCTCTGGATAAATGTATCAGAATGTTCGTAGGTACCTTTTACCATATTTCTTTTTACCAGGGTGGTTCTGGAATCCTGTGCATCCAGCTCCACCTCATCATCCCATGGAGAACTTACCTTTACAATGAGATAATTTTTCTTTCCAAAAACAAGCTTATCTTTTACATTAAAGGAAAATGGAGCGGAATATCCTTCATGCTCTCCAAGAAATTCTCCGTTAAGCCATACTTTTCCATAATAATCCACATTGGTAAATTTAAGGACAGCATCCGTAACTTTCTGATCCGGAACTTCAAACTCTGTTTTGTACCACCAGGGTGCCTGATTGAAATATCTCAGTTCACGCCCGAAATATGGCTGTCTGGCATAGATAAGCTGCAGATGTTTCAGTTCCTCCAGTTCCTCCCATTCAGACACCTGGGAACCTACGGAAGTATCTGCTTCCCTGGCAGCATAAAGCCCGATCTTTTCCCCTGTATCATGAACATCCTGCAAAATTTTCCATCCTTGTTTCAATTCAATCCTTGTTTCCATTTCAGCCTCCTAACTCTTGACCGCACCTGCAGCCATACCTTCGATTATGTTCCTGTTAAGAATAAAATACACGATCAGTGTAGGCAAGATCGATATTACGATCGCCGCAAATGTACTTCCCCAGTCCACTCTTCCGAACTGCCCCACAAAGTCATTCAGGCCAATTGGCAGAGTTTTCATATCAGAAGATGAGATAAACGTATTGGCATAGGTAAATTCATTCCATACAAAAACAAAATTGTATGTAAGAACTGTCATTGTAGTATTTTTAGCCATAGGTACCACGATCTTGCGGAATGTGGTTCCCATTGTGGCACCGTCAATAACTGCCGCTTCCAGAAGAGAATCCGGCATAAATTTAAAAAATCCGGTGTAAAGATAGATACACATTGGAAGTCCGAACCCGATCTGCGGAAGCACCAGTGCCCAGTATGTATTTCTCAGTCCGATCCTGTTATAAATCTGGAACATGGGTACAAGGCAGGAAAAAATAGGCACCATCATTCCAAACAGGAAAAATGCCATCAGTGCATTGGCATATTTTACCTTTACCTTACTGATCACAAATGCAACCGGGCATCCCAGGACTACGATGCCAAGAAGTGTGAGAACTGCCACAACCGTACTGTTAAGAAAATATCTTGGAATGGATGAGATCGTCAGTGCGCTGATATAGTTTCCAAGATAAAATCCTGATGGCAGGGCATACTGTGCAGTATATGTCATTTCATCCGGTGTTTTCAGACTGGAGCAGATAACCCAGAAAATAGGGTAGACCTGTATCATGACAAAAATAAGGATCACTACATAGAACACAGCACGAATAGGTATATTTTTTCTTGATTTTATCATTCTGACCCATCTCCTTTCGCCGATCCCAGGCATTTCTGTATAATCCCTACTGCTACCAGACATTCAATGACCAGAAAAACGGACAATGTACTTCCATAGCCAAAGTCAGCCGAATTAAAAGCGGTTTTATACATATAAGTTGCCACCATCTCTGTTGATCTGGATTTATTGTCAAGAATATAGAATACATCAAAGGTTTTCAGACAACCATTTACAAGCATTACAATGACAATGCTGAATATATTTTTCACCAGTGGAAGCTTTATGTAACGATACTGTTGAAAAACATTGCAGCCATCCATTGTAGATGCCTCGATCACATCCTTTGATATGGATACAAATGCGGAATAAAAAATGATCATGTACAGACCACAGTATTTATATCCATCGATCAGGGTTATGGTAATCAGCGCTGTATGGGAATTTGCCAGCAAAGCGATAGGTTCCATTCCCAGTTTTTCCATCACATAGCAAACCAGGCCCTGGGGCTGGACAGAAAGCATTTTGGAAAAAATCTGGCAGATCGCCATAGATGAAATGATACATGGAATAAAATAAATAACCCGCAGAATATTTCCACCTTTGGAAATATGTGTAAGCAAAATTGCCAGGATCAGTCCTGCACATAACTGGAACAAACTTCCCAATACAACAAATTTAAGATTATTTACAACAGCCTCACGAAATGTCTCATCCTGAAACATCCTCACATAATTTTCCAGTCCGATAAACTTCATATCACCGATTCCATTCCAGGAAAAAAGACTGTAACCCATTGACCACAGAATTGGGATGATAACAGTAAGAATATATACGAACAGTGCAGGAAGAACAAACGGTAAAGGCTGGATTTTATTTCTGGGCTTCATATCCTCTCCCCTTTCATACGCAGATGCAGATAAAATTCCGCATCTGCGTATTCTCTCAGTTATTCTTCAGTGTCAAAATAATCAGATGCATACTGTTCTACAGCTTTGTCCATGTTTTCGCAGAACTCTTCAGGAGTTGATTCTCCCATTCCAAGGCTTGCCAACTCTTTTCTGTAAACCTCGTTTGTAGAAGGATCCAGACGAACATCCCAGCACTGGGCAAAAGTGCCGCAGTTCTCAAGATCACTTAAAATCTGCTGTGTAAGCTCCGGAAGCTTCTCCGAATCACTTGGCATCATGGATGGAAGCATATTGAACTCATACATTGCCGTATCAGCAAAATTATCCCATACATAACTGATGAAATCTTTCATCTCATCACTCATGGAATCCTTGAGAATGGCAGTTCCGATTCCACAATTCGCATAGTAATCATTTTCTCCTGTAGCGGTTCCTTCGCTGTCTACAGGAAGTTTGAACATGGAAATGTCATCTTTAAGATTTCCCTCATCATCTACAAGATCCGGTGTATCCCATGTTCCGGTGTATAACATTGCCGCACCACTGTTCAGAAACAGATCCATCTGTGCGGTAGTATCTGAACTTGTCCATCCTTCACTGAAATACTGGGCTATATCCTGTGTATACTGGGCTGTTGCGATACCTGTCTCAGAATTAAATTTTTCTTTTCCCATTCTTGCATTGTCAATGAAGTCATTTCCTTCCAGTCTGAAAGCCTTAAATGCAGGATAACGCATGATCATGTCGTAATTTCCTGCGGATATCGGGGTCATTCCCGCATCTTTCAGCTTCTTGCACACATCCAAGAGGTCTTCCAGTGTCTGAGGTGTTTCAGTAATTCCGGCTTTTTCAAACATGTCTTTGTGATACCAGAAATACTCTACATTTCCCTGCCAGGTCATAAGGTAATTGCTTCCGTCACTGAGTTTCGGATAATTCAGTGCAATATCAAAGAACTTGTCTTTGATACCCAGTTCATCATAAAGGTCATCCACACTGTAGATCAGATCCTTTTTGCAAAGTCCTTCAAAAAATGCCTCCGGATCTGCGTCAAACCAGTCCGGCAGTTCATTGCTGGATGCAAGGATCTTGATCTTCTGAAGATATGTTTCTCTGTCTGCAATAGACTCTACATTGAATTCAAAATCCGGGTGATCTTTTTTATAATCTTCTGCAAGCTTCTTCAATGTTTTCAGTGCCGCATCTGTTTCGCCCCTGGCACTGATATAATTGATCACAAGTGGTTCGGAATCCTCTTTTTTATCTGCCCACACATTCATCATGCTGAATGAAGAGAGACACATCATTGTGGCAAGTGTAGCAGCCATCACTTTTTTTAATTTCATTTTCGTCCTCCTTTTGGTACATTTCTATTCATCCGGATTGAATATTTTGTTCCGCTTTCCTTATCGATGAGACCATTATATTAAATCCGTCCGGAAAAATACATGGAAAATCTTCGCTGTACCTGGAATATTTTCTCCAATCTTTCCCCCACACTTGTGAGAATTTTTCCCTTATTATATAATGTAGCCAATAAAACCAGAGGGGGGATTCCATGATAGAAAATCTGAAAAAAAAGGTGTTTCACTTATTTTTAGGAATCAGTCTGAAACGCAGGCTTTTTATTACATATCTGCTGCTCAGTTCTCTGATACTCATGCTTACTTCCGTGTTTTTTTATACTGCATCCAAAAAAGTACTGATCAAGCGTGCCGCACTTTCCAGTCAGCAGCAGCTATCCCTGATCACCAGCAACCTTGGAGAAAAGATCGATAATATATCAAACTATGCCATCACCCTTTCCATCAACAGCAATATCGCCGATGTTTTAAAAGAAAATCCCACAGTTCCCGAAAACACACTGGAACATTTTCTGGTAAATTCCGAGCTTACAGACCAGGCCCAGCGTATCATCGGACTTCACAAAAACATCTATGCCTGGGATATCCTGGATACAGAAAACCACTGGTTTCACAGCAGTACCACAGAAACAGATCAGCTTGATTCCATTTTAGGTCCCGAAGTCCTTGACAGCCTTCAGACTAATCTGGCCTTTCAGTTTCTCGGACCCTTCCAGATAAGTGGGGAGCCAACCTTTGTAGCCTTAAAAAGTATTACAAACATTGATAACACCAAATATCTGGGCGCCCTGGTCCTTCTGATCAGAGAAACAAATATTTCCTCTGCATTCCGCGACCTTCCGGACAGCTCTTCCAGGGATTTCTATATTACTGATGAAAATGGACAGATACTTTCCTCTTCTTCATCCGGAGGTATTTATAAAGACTTCTCATCCTATACAAAAATCAGTTCAGAGAATTATAAAACCCTGACAGAAACCGACAGGCAGTTTTTTTCCGTAGACGGCACTGACACTCTTTTTATCTGCAAATCCTATCCTGACCTAAACTGGAATGTGATCAACCTGATTCCTCTGGAAAGCCTGACTCTGGATCATATGGTGATCCTGCACAACATTCTTCTGATCAGCATTGTAGTGTTTATTTTATCTGTATTTTTTTCCATATTATGTACAGGTACTGTCACCGCACCTATACAGAAACTTGTGGAAAAAATGAAATCTGCATCTGCCGGAAAGCTGAATATTTCTGCCAGTTACTCTTCAAATGATGAACTTGCAGTTCTCTATAACCAGTTTAACCTTATGATGCAGAAGATCCAGACATTACTTAACGATATCTATGAGGAACAAAATGCCAAACAGAAAATGGAAATACGTCTTTTACAGTCCCAGATCAATCCCCATTTTCTTTATAATACTTTAAACACCATCAAGTCTCTCATAGAAATTGATATGAATGATACCGCAGTAAAAGCAGTGTCTGCCATGTCATCTTTCTACAGAAACTCTCTTTCAAAGGGACAGTTTATCATTCCTCTGCGCCAGGAGCTGCTTCTTACAGAACAGTATCTTTATATCCAGAATCTGCGGTATATGGATTTTGTTGATTACGAGATCATCTATGAGCCGTCCTGGGAGGATCATGGGGCAGAGATACCCAAGCTGACCATACAGCCTGTTGTGGAAAATATTTTTGTCCACGGACTTACCAGCCAGATATGCCATATTCACTTAATTGTTTCTATCAAAAATGGTACCATCTGTATTTCTGTTTCTGATAATGGTTCCGGTATCCCGCCGGAAAAACTTGCCGAACTTAACCGTTCTATCAGAGACTTCAAAACTGCCCGACATTCTTTCGGGCTTCCAAGTATCAACCACAGGATTGCTCTTCTCTACGGTGAGAATTACGGACTTACCATCGAAAGTTCACCTGAAAAGGGAACCACTGTAACCATAGTAATACCTGACAAAAATCTGATCGAGGGGGAAATATAAAGTGAAAACACTTGTAATTATTGACGACGAAGTTTTTTTCAGAAAATCTCTGATCAATTTTCTTGAAAAACAAAACCTTTATAACATTGCAGGGGAAGCTAATAACGGACAGGCCGGAATCCGGCTTATTGAAAATGTTAAACCCGATATTGCCCTTGTGGATATATCCATGCCGGTTATGAGCGGTCTGGATATGATCGCAGCTCTTGGAACAGACTGTCATACCAGGTTCATCCTTTCCACAGGATACGAAGATTTTGACTATGCCAAAAAAGCCATCTCTCTTCAGGTCCGCGGATACCTCCTGAAGCCATTGGATCACCGGGAGCTTATGGAGACACTCCAGAAAGTAAGTGACGAGATCGATCAGGAAAATTCCAGAAACAGTTATGTGAATAATTATTTTCAGTTCCGCGATCTGTATACACGGCAAATGCAGCTTAATTTCTTCCAGAAGGTGATCAGCGGAACAACCATTTCCCCGGATGATCTGGAAAAAATTCCGATTCATAAAACTTCCGATTATCTTACCATTCTTATGGAGATCCACAATGCCAATCCGGAAATATGGGATGAAAAAGGTGATTTTCTCTGCTCCACACCATCCTGGAAAATATATGCAGGGAAATCTTACAGCCTGTGTGCAAAGAGCTTATTTACATTGACTATTCTCAGATGAGACAGTATATCATCATGGAAAAAAGCTCTGATTTTTCTTTTACCGATCTGGAACAATCCTGTCTCAGACTTGCCGGGATATATGATAATATCGCACAGATTTCCACTTTTTTCTGCTGTGGAACACCTCATGAAGGCGTGGAAGGAATCCGCTATTCCTATGAAGAGGCTCTTTCTGTTTTTCATAACAGAACTGCGTCTTCTTCCGGATTTCTTTATTTCACGCCCCAGTCCCATTCCGGTGATTTTACATTAAAGCCTCTGGTTTATAATGATATCCTGATCTTTCTGCGCCAGCAAAATTCACCGGCTCTCTGTAAATATATTGATGAATATTTCAACGATATCATCACCAAAAAAATCCATATCCGGCAGACCTGGAGTGTAGCTGCTGCTTTTCTTACTGTACTTGACGGTTTTATCACGGAGTGCAGTCAGCGTGAAACGCTTTTTCCTCTTCTGGAAAACGCCCTGAATACTTACCAGAACTGCCAGAGTGCCCTGCAGTTAAAACAACTGCTCCAGTCTACCTGCAAGGCAGTTCTGGATTCTCTTGCTGATGAAAAAAATCCGCGGAAGTCAGCTCTTGTATCCCAGGTTCAGGAATATATCTGTCTGAATTTTAATCAGCCGGATCTTCGTCTTGAAACCATTGCTTCCCATTTTTTTGTCAATCCCCAGCATCTCTCTGCTGTATTCAGTCAGGAATCCGGAGTTACACTTACCTCATATATCAATGTCTGCCGCATGAAAAAAGCCAGACAGTTTCTTCTGGAAGACAGCCCTTCCATTCAAAATGTAGCTTCTTTATGCGGATTTTCTGATTCCGGATATTTCAGCAAATGTTTCCGGAAATATTACGGAATCTCTCCAAAAAACTTTGTATCCCTGACTGAAAAGAACAGTTATCCAGGTTCTATCGGCATATGATCTTCATCTAATTAAAGCGTAACGTTTCACCGCTTCATCTCATTAAAATTACATTTTACTCTAACATATGTTTTATGTAAAATGCAAGTTCTTTTTATTGTGCAATATCCCGGAATGTGTTAAGATAAAACCTGCGACTTTATACAAATAGCAGTTTACCATACTGCAATAATGAGGTGAGTTATGAAAGAAAGAGAAAAACTTGGATCCCGTCTGGGATTCATTCTGATTTCTGCTGGCTGTGCCATCGGAATCGGAAACGTCTGGAAATTCCCTTACATGGCCGGACAGGGCGGTGGCGGCACATTCGTACTGTTTTACCTGATCTTCCTGGCCCTTCTTGGACTTCCTGTTATGACTATGGAGTTTTCTGTTGGACGTGCCAGCCAGAAGAGTCCTGTCAAAGCATATTACGCACTGGAAAAACCAGGACAGAAATGGCACATCCATGGATATATCACTCTGATCGGATGTTATCTCCTGATGATGTTTTACACCACTGTTACAGGCTGGATGCTGAATTACTTCTATATGACAGCCACTGGTAAATTCCAGGGACTTGATTCCGACGGTGTTGCAGGACAGTTTACCAACATGCTTGGCCAGCCCGTTACTATGGGATTCTGGATGATCGTTGTTGTTATTGCAGGTGTTTTTGTCTGCTCCCGCGGTCTTCAGAACGGCCTTGAAAAAGTTACCAAGGTTATGATGATCTCTCTTCTGGTGATCATGGTTGTTCTTGCCATCAACAGTTTTACCATGGATGGTGCCAAAGAGGGACTGAAATTCTACCTGATCCCGGATTTCGAGCGTATGAAAGAGATCGGTATTATTTCTACCATTACCGGTGCTATGAACCAGGCATTCTTCACTCTCAGCCTTGGTATCGGTGCCATGGCGATCTTCGGAAGCTACATCGGAAAAGATCATGCACTGCTTGGTGAATCCGTGAATATTGCGCTTCTGGATACTTTTGTTGCGATCACCTCCGGACTTATTATTTTCCCGGCATGTTTCACATTTAATGTTGACCAGACTTCCGGACCGAGCCTGATCTTCATCACACTGCCGAATATTTTCAACCACATTCCGCTTGGAAGACTGTGGGGAAGCCTGTTCTTCATCTTTATGTCATTTGCAGCTTTCTCTACCATCCTGGCTGTATTTGAAAATATTATTTCCTGCGGTATGGAGCTTACCGGCTGGAGCCGTAAGAAATCCAGTCTTATCAACGCGATCGTGATCATCCTTCTTTCTCTGCCATGCGTTCTTGGTTACAACGTATGGAGCTGGAGCGGATTCGATGTATTCGGAGGTGCGGTTCTCGACTTCGAGGATTTCCTGGTAAGCAACCTTCTGCTTCCGCTTGGCTCTCTTGTATACCTGCTTTTCTGCGTTTCCAAACGTGGCTGGGGCTGGGAAAACTTCACAAAAGAAGCCAACACCGGAAAAGGCATGAAGATCCGGAAATGGATGCGCGGATACATCACTTATATCCTGCCGCTGATCATTCTGTTTATCTTCTTCTTTGGTCTGTACGATAAGTTTTTTGCATAAAATAAAACACCTCTGACGGATATCGTATGTAATTTACACACGCGATTTCCATCGGGGGTGTTTTTGTTGAGTCAGGCGGATATTCACAGCCTGCATTCTTCCCGATACAAGCAAGTCCCCTCACCGCGTATTGCTTTTTGTAATTGAAGCAGGGAACTTACTTGATTCAGTTAAGAATTTTACCTGCCTAGCAGCTCCAGTACTTCCTCTCTGCTGATCAAAGCCTGGCCGATTCCCTCGCCGCTTAAGATCTCATCAGCCAGTTCCCGTTTTCTTTCCTGAAGAGCCCGGATTCGTTCTTCTATGGTGTCTTTCATAAAGAGGCGGTAGACACTGACAACGTTCTGCTGACCGATGCGGTGGACACGGTCTGTTGCCTGATTCTGCACGGCAAGATTCCACCAGGGATCGTAGTGGATCACAATATCAGCTGCCGTAAGATTCAGGCCTGTTCCCCCTGCTTTCAGAGAAATGCAGAAAACAGAAGTATCATCCTCATTAAATGCATGTACCATCTGCGCCCGTTTTTCCTTGGAAGTCGATCCGGTCAACATATAAAAAGAAACTTTTGCTTTTTTCAGACGGACAGCCAGCACATCCAACATGGTAGTAAACTGGGAAAACAACAGGAGCTTATGTCCGCCATTCACCGCATTCTGAACCAACTCCATGCACATCTCCAGCTTGGAAGAATTCCCTTTGTATCCTTCATATACCAGTCCCGGATAACAGCAGATCTGCCGCAGCCTCGTGATCTCTGCAAGGATCTGCAGTTTAGAAGTGCGAAACTCCGCATCCGACTGCATCCCAAGCATCAGGCGAAGCCGTTCCGTATGGGCCTCATACAGCTCCTTCTGCTCGCTTTCCAACGGGGAAAACATATCTTTTTCCAGCTTATCCGGAAGATCCTTCAGCACATCCCTCTTCAATCTCCGCAGCACAAAAGGACGGATCATTTTCTGCAGACGCTCCATCGCATCGGAATTGCTGTACTGCACAGCTGGAAGCTCTATTTCCTTGCGGAATTTCTCATAAGAATACAAAAATCCCGGCATCAGAAAATCAAAAATACTCCACAGCTCACTGAGCCTGTTCTCCACCGGTGTACCGGTCAGCGCAAGCCTGAATTCCGACCGGATCTCTTTCACAGCCTTTGCCACCTGAGTTCCGTGATTCTTGATATACTGCGCCTCATCAATGATCTGCACAGCAAAATCCAGATTCTGATAAGCCTTCAGATCCCGTTTCAGAAGGTCATAGGAGGTGATCAGAACCTCCCGTTCTCCCGCATTTTTGATCAGTGCTTTCCTCTCCTTCACATCACCTGTCACAACGGTAGCCGGAAGTCCCGGCGCAAAACGTTCGATCTCGTTCATCCAGTTAAACACCAGCGAAGCAGGCGTTATCACAAGGGCACGTCTGTTTTCTCCCGGCGCAGATTCCTGAAATTCTGACCAGAGAAATGTGATCACCTGGAGGGTTTTTCCAAGTCCCATATCATCTGCCAGGATCCCTCCAAACTGATTATGCTTCAGAGTTTTGATCCAGTAAAAGCCCTCTTTCTGATAGCCCCGGAGGATTTTTTCCTGCTCCCTGGGAATCTGAAATTTATGTTCTTCCATTGTCTGCATGTTCCGGATCAACGCACGAAAGGCATTATCCTTCTCTACTTTGATCAGATCGCCGCCCTTCAGCTGACTGTCCAGATACATAGCACGATAGGCCGGAACCTGAGTCTTTCCTTTTTTCAGTTCACGATCACTGATCTGCAGTCCATTTTTCAGAGCAGAAAGCTCCCTGAGCTGACCATCGGAAACATCCAGAAAGCTGCCATCCTTCAGGCGGAAATATTTTTTCCTGCGATCGTACCTGGAAAGAATATCAAAAAGCTGCGCCTGATCCATCCCCTCCACATCCAGATCCAGGTTCAGAAGTCCGGCTGACAGAGAAACGCCAAGACGGATATTTGGCAGCTTTGTCACCCGCATCTGTTTGATGGACTGGGAAATATAGACAGCTGCAACTTTCTGCATGGCGGGGATCCCTTCAGTAAGAAGCTGATAGAGCTTTTCTTCGGAATCTTTCACACTGTCAGGTTTCCCTGAACCTTCCCTGCACAAAGATTCCAGTTCCTCGGCACGACAATCCAATGCCAGCTCCATCCGCTGGTCATCATATCCGTTAAAATATTTTGACAGCAGCGCAAACACACCAAGCTCTCCCGGAATATCCCTGGTGCGGGCAGACACATCTCGGTCAAAAACCGAAAATTTATCCTTCCCGTAAACAGAAAATGCCTTACAGGTGATCCAGTCACGCTCCGGCGCATCCAGATAGATCTCATATGCAGCCTTGTAGCATTCAAGACCTGTTTCTTCCGGGAAATCCCTGAGATCACAGTGAAAAAATTTTTTCAGGGAAGGAAGCAGCTCACGCACAAACGCAGGCACATCCGGTTTATCAATAAAGCCTCGGCCTGCAGGAAGCCGCTCCAGACAGGCAACAAATTCCTCCACTGCTCCAAGCTCCTGCCTGGAAACCAGATATACCTTCGCATTATCAAAATACATATGATACCGTATACCTGTCACACTGTATACCGGCGCGATCTCAAGAGATAACCCCTGATCCTTCTTCCGGATCATCAGCGTCCTGTCTGGAATTTCTCTGACAGAATGCCATGTTGTCTCCGGATCATTGTTCATTTTGAACTTGAAACTTTTTTCGCCAAGTATAAGAAGCAGATCCTCAAGTTCTTTTCTGTCAACGGTAAGATCCCTCACCTTTTCCACAGCTATATTCTTCAGCTGTTCATATCTGGACATGTAAGTGCCGTGATGATTCTCGACCCATTCCCTGATAAAGGCCAGCACGCTTCTGGATCCTTCTGAAAAAGCTTCATCTGAATGGATAAATTCCAGATTTTTTCCATAAGAAACCTTCTCATTATGATCCAGATTCCACACAAAGGCCAACACATCCTTGAGGATATATTTTTTCTCACAGCCAACGCGGAATTCCACGGTAAAACAATTTCTCACAGAATTAAATTTCAGGCAGGTTTCCAGCTCCACCCTGCCAAAATACGGATCCCCGGAAAACGGAAGCATACGGCTGTATAGCTGGCGATTAAGGAGGCTTTTCAGCTCAACGGTGGTTTTCGTTGCAGGCTGCCCTGGTCCGGATAAAGCAGCCGGAAATGCTGTTCCGCTGAATAACTCTGCCTGCTTCTGTTCCTCATCCTGCTGTCTGCGGATTTCCACACGCTCATAGGCCTTACGGTCTCCATATTCCAGAAGCACTGCCACGCAATGCTTACAGATCCCGGAATAGCTGCGAAAGGCCGGGCAGTCACAGTATGCTTCTTTTATGCGGTCCGCTTCTGTATCATACTGAAAGCCTGTATTGTATACATTACGCCCACTTCCCTTCACTGCTGCAGATATTTTATCCACAGCTCCTTCCGACTTAATATCCAGCGACTGGATCCTCTTTCCGGTACGATAAATATCAAGACCTCTCTGATATACCGTTGTATTACAAAGTACCCGTATGGCTGTTCGTTTAAGCATGTATCTTTCCCTTCTTTTCTTATCGCATTTCTTCCATTATAAAAGGAGACCTGCACTGTGACAAGTCTCCTTATAGTACTCATTGATATCTCATTCCTGATCTGCCTATAGCATTTCCATAAAATCCCGCATCAGGTTCAGCTGCTCTGAAATGAATTGCTGCATCAGACGTTCCCGTCATACGTTGGTACAGATAACTTTCTCAGCAGGCTTTCCTTCTTGCTTCATCCTCTTTCCGCTCTTCTCCGACTTCTGTCATCAGATACGGATCAAGAACCTCTTCCAGCTCTTTCTCAGTCATGATCCCTTGTTCCAGAACAAGTTCCCGGACAGACTTGCCGGTTTTTACTGCAGTTTTTGCGATGGTTGCAGACGCCTTGTAGCCAATATGCGGGCAAAGAGCCGTTGCAATTCCTGCACTGCTTTCCATCAGGTCTTTGCAGTGTTTGCGGTTTGCGGTGATTCCTGTGATGCAGTTTACGCTCAATGTATCCACTGCTTTTTCCAGAGTCGTAATGGATTCAAAAAGATTACAAAATACAACCGGCTCAAAAGCATTCAACTCCAGCTGTCCGGCTTCTGCCGCCATGGTAATGGTGGTATCATGTCCTACGATGTGGAAAGCGACCTGGCTTACTACCTCCGGAATGACCGGATTTACCTTACCTGGCATGATGGAAGACCCATTCTGCTTTGCTGGAAGATTGATCTCCCCAAATCCGGTTTTCGGGCCGGAAGACATCAGTCGAAGATCGTTGCACATCTTGGAAAGATCCACCGCACAGGTTTTTACTACACCGGATACGGCAACAAAGCCGTCCAGATTTTCTGTTGCGTCAAAAAGGTCCTCGGCCTGTTTCAGCGGATAACCTGTAAGCTTTTCCAGATTTGGCACGATCTTATAAAAATAAGAATCGGAAACGTTGATAGCAGTTCCCACTGCAGTTCCTCCAAGGTTTACGGTGTACATTTCCCTGTGAGCCTTTTCGATACGTTTCCTGTCTCTGGAAACCATGGACGCATAACCGTGGAACACCTGACCAAGGCGGATCGGAACTGCATCCTGAAGCTGTGTACGTCCCATAGTGATCACATCATCGAACTCCTCTGCCTTTTTTGCAAGCTCCTTCTCAAGTCTTACCAGTGCTTTTTCCAGAGGTGCAAGAAGATCCAGAACGGTAAGCTTACCGGCCGTCGGGATCACATCATTGGTGGACTGCGCCATGTTTACGTGATCATTTGGATGGACCATTTTATAGCTACCCTTCGGACATCCGAGGATCTCACCGGCTCTGTTTGCGATCACCTCATTCATATTCATATTTGCGCTGGTTCCGGCACCACCCTGAATGGCATCTACGATAAATTCCTCAGCCAATTTTCCTGCGATCACTTCATCACAGGCTCTGACAATGGCATCTGCCTTATCCTCCGGAAGAAGCCCTGCATTATTATTAGTGATAGCTGCTGCTTTTTTAATCTGTGCCAGGTTCCTGATAAATACCGGATGAAGCTTTGTACCTGTAATAGGAAAATTCTGTTTTGCCCTTAAAGCCTGAACTCCGTAATAAGCCTCTGCAGGCACTTCCATAGTTCCGATCGAATCTGCTTCCAGTCTTGTTTCTGTTGTCATTTTGTCATCCCTCTTCTTTCTTCTGATCCTGTGCACATCTGATTTGCTCCGCCCTCTGATCTCATTTTTTCGGTCCGACGGATATTCACTGTTTACAAATCATTCTGTTATTTTCATTTTTATCAGCAGCTGTTTTTCTGATGCCTAAGAAACTAACACTTTCTTTGTGGCTTGTAAATACTTTTAATTGAAAACCACGATTATCCGTGTTTTTCAATAGTTTATATTAATCTTTTTAAGAATTTCTTTTATTTTTCTTATTTTTATTAAGTCGTTTCTTGTGTTGTGATAACACACGCAGTATAATCAATACAGAAATACCTATTTTCAATCCACTTCCCTACGCAGCTCTGTACCAGTTACAAATAACATTTTTTTCATTGAAAGGAGACATTCTACATGGAACACAAACTCGACAACATCGACCGAAAAATCATCGAAATGCTTCAGAAAAACGCCCGCACTCCGGTAAAGGAAATCGCAAAGGAAGTCTTCCTTTCCTCCCCCGCTGTCTCCGCCAGGATCGAACACCTCGAAAAAAACGGGCTGATCACAGGCTACCATGCCCAGATCAACCCGGTATTTCTCGGTTATCATATAAAAGCATTCATCAACCTGGAAGTAGAACCCAACCAAAAAAAAGACTTCTATCCCTTCATCCAGTCCATCCCAAACGTCATCGAATGCAACTGCGTCACCGGCGATTACTCCATGCTCATCGAAGTAGCCTTCCGCTCCACCATGGAACTGGACCACTTCATCAACGAACTCCAGCAGTTCGGCCGCACCAAAACACAGATCGTATTCTCCACCAGCGTAGAACACAGAGATCTGCCGGTGGAGTAACCACCCTCCCCTGCCGCCTTGAAAAACCAGCCCGTGAGGCGTGTGCTGCCTGTCGCCGGACTCTGCAGGAGGGGAGCTGATTCTTGGCTGGCGGAAATCTGCGTTGTTTTTCAAAAGTCCGCTGTCTGAGCGGCTGCAAGACGCGAGTTCGGACTTTTGGAAAACGGTTTTAGCAGAATTCCGCCAGCCTAGAAGCCAGCCCCCGACGAAGCTCCGGCGACAGGCAGCACACGCCTCACGGGCGTCCGTATTTCAACAAAAAAAGAACAGCAATGAACCTCAAATCCACCACTGCTCTTCACTCATGTCCTAAATCACTTTCCCATCAAAGCAACAATCTTCTCCTTCAGCTCCCGCGCATTCTTCTTCGGATCCTCCGCCTTCATGATCGCAGAAACAACCGCCATACCACTCATACCGGCGCCCTCAAGCACATCCATATTCCCGGCATTCAATCCCCCGATCGCAACCACAGGAATCGGAACCGCCTCACAGATATCCTTCAACGTAGAAACCTTGGTAAGGATCGTCACAACCTTAGTAGTAGTAGGATAAATCGCCCCCACACCAAGATAATCCGCACCATCCTCATAAGCCTTCACAGCAGCCTCCACCGTCTTGGCAGTAGCCCCCACGATCTTATCCGGTCCCATCAGCTTCCTTGCCACAGCAACCGGAATATCAGAAGCTCCAACATGCACACCAGCCGCATCACAGGCCAGCGCCACATCCACACGATCATCAATGATCAGCGGCACATTGTAACGATCTGTGATCTCCTTCACCTTAAAAGCCTTATCCAGATACTCCCGTCCACCCTTATTCTTCTCGCGAAGCTGGACCAGAGTCACACCACCCTTACAAGCCTCCTCAACCGTACGGAGCAAAGACTCCTCCGTATGATAAGAACTATCCGTCACCAGATACAACGTTACATCCAAATCTTTTCTATCCATCCTAATCCCCTCTTTTTCAGTACATTTCAATCTTCAACAGATCCAGCAGCTGTCGATCCGAAAGCCCATAGATCTCATCCAGCAGATTTACCTGAAAGCTTCCCGGACCGCGGGAAATCTTCTCCGCTTCCTCGCCGGCGATACCCATAAGTGCAGTACCAAGCACTGCCGCAGCCAGATAATTCCCGGATCTCCCATTTAATTCCATCTCAACGCCAGACCAGACACCTGCCTCTATACTATCCGTCATCTCTTTCGCAATATTATCTTCGCACCCCGGCAAAAACGCCGCAGTCAGTGCACCGACCATACAGCCGGTTCCTGTGATCCCGGACAGCGCCGCACTGCCATTTTGTACCAGAACAACCCGTTCACCATCCGTAACAAAATCCTGTTTCCCGGTAGCCAGCACGATTGCCTGATTATTTCTGGAAAAAGCCTTAAGCACTTCACTGACTCCATCGATATTTTCCTCAGTCAGAGCATCCTCGACACCCGCATCGATTCCGATCGCATGAGACGGCAGCCCGGAAACAGCCAGAAGCTCTGACATATTTCCCTTCAGCACTGCCGGATGACCGATCCTTAAAAGCTCCCGTGCCAGATCCAGCCTGAGATCACTGCAGGCAACCCCTACCAGGTCCAGAAGAACCGGAATCTTATTTTCCATCGCTGTTCTCATAGAACGCTTCATTGACTCGATCCTGGCATCGGTAATATTCCCGAGATTCAGCATCAACGCACCAGCCGATGCCGTAATACCTGTCACCTCTGCCGGATGCTCCGCCATGATCGGCCTTGCACCTACTGCAAGGACCACGTTGGCACAGTCATGGATCGAGATCGGATTGGTGATGCAATGGATCAGCGGCTTTTCTTCTTTAATTCGCTTTCGCAGTTGTAAAATTCTTTGTCTCATATGTTTTTGAACCCAAAGCTGCCTGGAATTTCACCAGAAGACCTGCTTTACTCAGAGCCTTCAGGAAAATATAGGCAACACATCCTCCCATTGTGGTTGCTGCAAGGAACATCGGCGTATAATAAAATGCTGTCAGTCCGCCTCTTCCCATCAGGAATGCCATCACCGGATAAGAAACCATGGATCCGATGATACCCGTTCCAAAGATCTCACCGATCACCGCGCAGATGATCTTGCCTTTGGAAAGTCTGTAGAACACACCTGAAAGGAATGCGCCAAATACTGCACCGGTCAGTGCAAGTGGCGGGATTCCCATGAACATCATACGGATCACGCCGATCATGGTCGCACAGAGAAGGGAATACCACGGTCCCATCAGAACCGAGCATACGATATTGACAAGATGCGCCGTGGGGCACATTCCCTCAATCCTCAGGATCGGTGAAATAACGACACCGATCGCAACCATCATTGCCAGCATTACCATACGAAGCGTGTGCATCCTTTGTTTTTCCATAGTGTTTTTCCTCCCTGAAATATCAGGCAGAACCCTGTCAGATCCGGGCAAAAGCTTCCCGTCTGCTGCAGTCTGCCCTTAGATTTTGGCGGTCGAAGTTCCCTTACTTCCTCTCACTCCGAAAACACGGATTCCCATCGCTTACATGATCCTTCCGGAAAAATCCTCCGGAATATCACTCTCCTGCCAGACATTAAGGCGCTCCCCTTCCTGCCCGCTCTTTCGCAGAAGCTCCACATGCAGTCTCTGTCACTTTCACATCCCCCCATTGTCAGACCATTCCAGTTCCATTCCTGCATCCGAAAAGAGCGCATCCCATGGCAAACTCCACGGAGACACGCTCTCAGATCACAATCCCTCCGTTGGCATTACCCAAATCAGGTACGGTCGAAGATCTATCTTCCTCTCAGCCTGTCACACAAGCTCCCGCTGGCTCTTTTCTTTTCTGTTTTTCAATATAGCACACACCTATCCCGTTGTCAAACCTCCACTGCTTATTGCTCTTTGCACTCCCGCCGGAGACGTTACTGTTCACTCCGTTCTCAGCAACACGCTTCGCGATGCACAGAATTTATGCTAATCGCATAAATTCGCGCGGTATGTCTCGGGTTTTCTGTGACCTTCGCTCACAAAAAACACCTCGCGGAATATTACCAGTAAACAGTAACCCGGAAACTTTCCTAATTCAGTTAAACAATTATTTTGGCATAAAAAACTCCCTGCTTCACTACTTTTCATAGTAAAACAGGAAGTATATAAATCTTATTTTGAAATCTCGTCGATCAGACGCAGCTCCTCAGCTGTAAACGGTGCACAGTGGATCGCTTTCACATTATCAAGGATCTGCTGCGGCTTGGAAGCTCCGATCAGAACACTGGTAACTTCCTTATGCTGAAGCAGCCAGCCAAGTGCCATATCAGCCAGCTTCTCTCCACGCTGGGCTGCCAGATCGTTCAGTCTCCGGATCTGATCCAGACGCTCCGGCGTCAGCACACTTTCCTTAAGGAATCTTCCATCTTTGCGGATACGGCTGTCCTCCGGGATCCCGTTCAGGTAACGGTCTGTCAGCTGTCCCTGAGCAAGAGGGCTAAAGGTGATCAGACCTTTTTTCAAAATGCCGGTGGTTCTCTTGAGACCGTTTTCTTCCACTGTTCTGTCAAAAATGGAATACCGGTTCTGGTTGATCACAAAGGGACATTTCAGATCCTTCAGGATCGCTGCCGCCTGGCTTAAGGTTTTTCCATCATAATTGGAAAGTCCCACATAAAGGGCCTTGCCCTGCTGAACCGCTGTTGCCAGCGCCCCCATAGTCTCCTCAAGCGGAGTCTCCGGGTCCATTCTGTGATGGTAAAAAATATCCACATATTCCAGACCCATGCGCTTCAGGCTCTGGTCAAGGCTTGCCAGAAGATACTTGCGGCTGCCCCAGTTTCCATAAGGGCCCTCCCACATATCATAGCCTGCCTTTGTTGTGATGATCAGCTCATCACGGTATGGCATCAGTTCTTCTTTCAGGATCTTGCCGAAATTCCGTTCCGCACTTCCATAGGCAGGTCCGTAATTATTGGCAAGGTCAAACTGTGTGATACCATTGTCAAAAGCTGTAAAGCACAGCTGCTTCATGTTTTCATAATCAGAAGTATCTCCGAAATTATGCCATAATCCAAGAGACACCTTCGGAAGCATCAGGCCGCTTTCACCGCAGCGGTTGTACTCCATAGTTTCGTAGCGTTCCTTTGCAGGTGTGTACATAAAAAAGACCTCCCATAATGTAGCATGATTTACATTTTCTGTAACTACTTTTACTATACTTCACCGGCCCTTATTTCGCAAGACGGATCATATTCCAGCTGTGTTTTGCAAAAACTGCTTCCAGTTTTCCGCCGTCCAGCTTTGAGCATTCTGCACTGGCTTTTACAGGAACTACATTCTCCGGCTGAGCCTCTGTATTGGCTGCCTGAAGATCGTCATTATTAAGTACAATATGCTCTACGATCTTATATCCCTCAAACTGTCTTAAGTCACAGGAAACTTCCATATCCTCATCCAGACTCTTATTCACTGCAAAGATCGTCAGCGTATCCTTTTCCTCATCCCAGACACACACAGAATCCAGATATGGCGCTTCGCCATAAGTTTTGCTCTCGTATACCGGTGTGAGAACCTGTGTATTAAGGACGGTTCCTCTTCCAAACACACTTGTCAGCATATACGGATAAAAGATCGTCTGACGCCATGCGCCTGTATCGGATGTCATGATCGGCGCAATAACATTTACCAGCTGTGCCATGCAGGCGATCTTTACACGATCTGCATGACGGAGAAGTGTGATCAACATGCTTCCCACAAGAAGTGCATCCTCAAAGTTATAAACATCCTCCAGCTGATGGGGCGCCTGTACCCATTTTTCCAGCTTTTTATCCTGTTCATTGCTGTGGTACCATACGTTCCATTCGTCGAAGGAAAGATTGATCTGTTTTTTTCCATGCTTCTTTGCTTTTACAGCATCGCAGATGGAAACCACTCCTGAGATAAAATCATCCATACCCTTGGAGCTTGCCAGAAAATCGGCAGTGTCTCCCGATGCATTTCCATAGTACTGATGCAGGGAAAGATAATCCACCTGATCGTAAGCCTCGTCAAGAACCGTATACTCCCAGGAGCCAAAGGTAGGCATTTCCAGACTGGAGCTTCCGCATGCAACAGTCTCAACCTCCGGATCCATAAATTTCATCAGGCGGGCAGTCTCTGCTGCAACTCTTCCGTACTCTGCCGCAGTTTTATGTCCCATCTGCCACGGACCGTCCATCTCGTTTCCGAGACACCATAATTTGATATCATGCGGCTGTTCATAGCCGTGAGCTTTACGGAGATCACTGTAATAGGTACCACCCTTAAAGTTACAGTATTCCAAAAGATTTTTCGCATCCTCCGGTCCTCTTGTTCCCAGGTTTACTGCCATCATCACATCGCTGCCGGCTTTTCTGGACCAGTCCACAAACTCATTGAGTCCAAACTGGTTTGTCTCGATGACACCCCAGGCCAGCTCCGGTCTGGACGGACGCTGAGTTTTCGGCCCGACACTATCCTCCCAACGGAATCCGGATACAAAATTTCCGCCCGGATAACGAACGATCGGTACCTGAAGCTCCCTTACCAGTTCCAGAGTATCCTTCCGAAATCCCTGCTCATCAGAAAGGGGGCTGCCTTCCTGATAAATCCCCTCATAAACCGCACGTCCGAGATGTTCTATAAAGGAACCATAGATCCTTTTGTCTGTTTTTCCGGTGAGGAAATATTTGTCCACGATGATCTGCGCTTTTTTCATTGTAAAAATCCTCCTGTAAATTATTATTTTCTGCCTGCCACTGCATTGGACTCTGTTTCCGATTCCGCCATATACAGGCTCTTACGCCTCTGTTCGCTCACACACTCTCAGACAGATCGGAAATCAACCGTTTCTATGTTTCATTTTACCATCCTGTTCTATCCATACCAGTGATTATCTTCCGAAATAGTTGACTTTTTTTCCGGTAAGATTTATCGTAAAGACAATCTTACCAGACGGACGTCCCTCTGTCACTTTACTTTATACTTCCAGACAGAAAGTTCTTTACAATGCCACAGTCGGATTGTCTGATCTACGTAATGAAAGGAGCGCAGCATTTTCATGGATTTCACCTTAAATTTCTGCGAATACAACCGTTCCAACTCCGATTACGACAGGATTTTCCGGCCGGAGGGAAGCGGAGATTTTCTTTTTCTTTTATTTAAAACACCAATGAAGGTTTATCTGGGCGGTCAGCTTACTGTCACCCGGGATAATGCCTGCATCTTTTATATTCCGGGAAATCCCCAGCATTATCAGGCTGTGCGAAAATTCCGGAACAGTTATGTCCATTTTTCCTGCGGAGAAAACCTGGCAAAACGGTTCGGACTTCCCTGCAACGAAATTTTTTACCCCAGTGACTGCCAGGAGATCGATCACTGTATCCAGAAGCTGCAGCATGAATATCTGAACAGAGAAGTTTTTTCCCGGGACTACGAGTATGCCCTGCTCTGCCAGCTAATGATCACAGCCTCGCGGGAACTCCGCAGTACAGATACAGGCAAGTCTTCAGACTCGGAGCTCTGCAGCCTGTTCCAAAAAATCCGTCTGGAAATGCTTACAAATTACGAAAAGCCATGGACAACAGAAAAGCTCTGCGCCATGGCTAATCTCGAAAAAAGTCAGTTTTATTCCTGTTACCGGAATTTTTTTGACAGCACCCCTCATGCTGACCTGAATCTGCTCCGTCTGGAAAAAGCCAAAAATCTGCTCACCAACGAAGCTCTGCCTGTTCAACAGGTGGCTCTGCTGTGCGGATTTTCAAATCTCTCCCACTTCAGCCGGTACTTCCGAAAGAACTGTGGCTGTTCGCCCAGTGAGTGGGCACGCCGCCCCTGACCAAAAGGATATTCACACTCTGCATTCACTGCGCAGGCAACTTGTCTGATCTGATCACCGTGCCGCATTACACTTCTCATAAGCAAACAGTGCCGCACCAAGCGCACCACAAAGCTGTGCCTCATCACAGATATAAAGCTTCGCACCCAGCTTCTCCTCCAGTGCCTGGATGATACCTTTATTTCTGGCAACACCACCGGTCATCATGTATTCCCCCGGATTCTTTTTGCCAAGGCGGGCTGCAAGAGCTCCTACCTTGGAAGCAACAGATACATTCAGACCATGGATGATATCTGCCACGTCCTTATTCTGGGCAACCAGGGAAACTACCTCGGACTCTGCAAATACAGTACACATGCTTGAGATCACTACGTTCTCTTTCCACTCCAGACCACGGGTACTCATCTCCTCCAGGGAAAGTCCAAGAGTACGGGCCATCATTTCCAGGAATCGTCCGGTTCCTGCTGCACATTTATCGTTCATCAGGAAATTTTTTACCGCACCGTTCTCGTCAATGCTGATCGCCTTGATATCCTGACCGCCGATGTCGATAACTGTACGCACATTCGGATTCAGATAATGAGCTCCCTTTGCGTGACAGGTAATCTCTGTGATACTGTCATCACCACTGTCAATATAGGCACGTCCATATCCGGTAGTAACGATACGCACGATATCTTCTTTCCTGATCCCTGCTTTTTCCACGGCCATCTCCAGGCTCTTCTCTGCACTCATCATAGCGCCGCCGCCTGTGGGAATGATCATGGTCGATTTAATTTTTCCGTCTTTATCCAGGATCACAACATCCGTACTTGTGGAACCGCTGTCGATCCCTGCCACATAATAAACTCCTGATTCCATTTTTTTCCTTATCTCCTCGCTGATTCCTTTTGATGGGTCCATATCCTCAGAGCCTTCCAGGGTCTCCGCAAAAGCCTGCACTCTGGTAAGGAGCTGTCCTGCACTCTGGCTGGTAAAATCTGTCTCGATCTTCAGAAGCGGAACCTTGATATCACGCTTGATGCTTGCATACTCAAATCCGTAATAGTCGCAGAATTTAATAGTATGATAAATGATCCCCTTTAGGTTCGGATCCAGATACAGCCGGTTTCTTCGGGTGCTGTTGTTCATACGAAAGCAGGGCATCTGTGAAAGAAGTGCATCCGCATAAGCCAGGAACATGGCATCGTCTTCCATTTTTTCCAGCTCCTCACGGATCACTGCAAGACGTCTTCCACCTGTACAGGTCAGGTTTTCCACATCCATGCGGATATTATCCCGGATCATTTTTTCCAGGATGCCGCTGACACGGACACCCAGAACACCGATATACGGCTGGTTATCCACAGTCTCATGGGAAAAAGCATTCAGAAATCCACTTCTGTCGAAGGTTTTCCCCGAAAATTTCTCATAAGCTTTCTTCAGACGGTGGATGCCCTGGGCAAGCTTCACCTTTTCACAGTCGTTATCCTCATGAGGCATGTCCAGCATGTACAGAAATTTACATTTACCGGTACTTTCCACAATGTCGTACACACGGCGCATGGAATCGCAGCAGTTAACAAGAACAAGCTGCTCTACCTTTCCCTCCAGCACTGCCTGGATCACAGATTTTCCGAAGCCACAGAGATTAGCATGGGCGATCTGGTCCGAAAGCTCAAAATTCTCCGGCATTTCCTCAAGAACCGCACATTCCTCGCCAAAGCCCTTAAACAGCTCCAGCGGTGTATATTTACAGACGTAATGTATCATGACCGTTTTTCCTCCTTACCTTCTGACAGCATTTCCAGATATGCCTGAAGTCGTGTGGATACCTGGCCGTCACTGGAATTGGCCGGGTTACAGCCGTCACCGTCCAGGACCATGGTTGGAAGTCCTGCATTTTCCAGAGAATTTTTGATCAGGCTGGAAGCTCCGATGGTTCCCTTGCAGCCCCAATGCGCAAAAAGGATCCCGCCGTCTGCCTCTGTAAGGTTCGCCAGCTCCTGGGCACGCCGGATCCTCTGCTTCACACTTCCGTTGTAAATGCAGTTGACCATTTTTTCCGCAAGGGCCTCATAAGGATCCGAGGCCTGCATCCGCTGAAAACCGTCTGCAACAAAATCACAGGCACGGATATGCACGTTCTGGCTGTAATTAAATACATCCTTTACCGGCTCCTGCAAAAACGGCATCATATGCATCCACAAAATATGAAGACCTTCCCCCTTTGGTGCCTTCTTCACATCCTCAAGAAGCATTTTTGTGTATTTCAGGGATTCCTCTGAGCCCGCCAGAAGATGGCACATAAAGATCGCATACAGCTCATTTGTCAGGGAAGTCACCGGATCGTGATCCTTTCTGAGGGCAAGCTGGCTGCTGTAATAGGAGGCCGCTTCATTGCTGTTGGCAACTGCACGCTGTACCGACTGCTCGGAGATTTTTTTCCCGCCTACATCCTCCAGGAATTTCTTCAGCTCACGGAGCTGATCTGCAACATAGCTGATGGAATCCTGATTTTTTTCATAGGGTACGTCAATATAAAAGCCCGGGATCTGATATTTCTGTTTCAGATAAGGAAACGTCATCATGTTTCCATCGCAGGCAAGGTTTGTGTAGATGGTACATTTGGGCTTCGGTACCAATCCTGTCATGGACGCTCCCAGAAAAACTCTGTGATAGGAGCACATGGTTTCCGGAAAGCCCTCTGATTCCGTCTGTGCCAGAAATGCCTGCTCACATCTGGTTCCGGCGATGAAGCAGGACATTGCCTCCACGGAATACGGAGTGATCCCTGCTGCTGTCAGAAGCTCTCCCGGTACAAAAATGCTCACCAGAGCGGTATCGTCCGGTTTTGCAAGAGCTTTGATAATATTCTGCATGACTACACGGGCTACATACTGTCCCGAAGCCGGAAGCTTCCTGTCAGGAAAAAGCTGCAGACGTTTTTCCTGAAGCCGGTATCCAGTGAGAAGAAGTTTTCGTGCTTTTTCCGGATCCCTGATGGATTTCTCTCCCACCATATCCCCGAATTTCTTTATAATATCCAATCTGTCACATCCTCCGTCAAATCAAAAAATCTATTATAAGTCTGTCAGACGCTTACCCGAAATTTTGTCTCAGACAAAATCCTGTAGCATTATCATCGTCTGGATGGTATAAAGGCTCCACCTGTCAGACCAATATTTTTATTATAAAGATATTTTTTTCAAATGTAAACACGCTAATTTTTACAAATTTGAAGCCTTTTGCACATATCAAAACATCAAAATGCAGATTTTCCACAAAACTCTCATTCCTTTTCATGGAAAACCTGCATTTGTCTTATCATATTATTTTCTGCTCTGTTTTTTCCGTTACTCTGTATCACATCTGATGACGTACCACCTTATATTCATCTCCGGAACGATAATACGGACATTCCTTGTAATCACTGCTCACAAAACGATAATATTCATCCTCATCCAGATTGACATCACAATAATATTCGTCACACTCTTCATCATATGTATAGTTTGCACAGTATTCGCAGCTGGTTCCCTTCATATTTATTTCTCCTCTCTTTGCAGGAAAGTATTTCTCCCTGCTGTTCTCCTGATTATATAATAAAAAAAGGAAGAATTCCATTACTGAAATCCTCCCTCTTTTTTATATATCAGAACATTCCGTTCACAGTCTTGTATTTGTAAAGCATCTCCGCATGATTCTGCTCTTCCACCTGGATATCTGCCAGAAGCTTCCTCACACCACTGTCTTCAAAAGCAAAAACATCCGAGTTGTATTCTCCGGAAATCAGCTTTTCTGTTCCGATACAGTCTGTTGCAAGAAAAGCATCGTGTTCCTTATCCTCTGAGGACATCACCGATGTGTAAGCAGCCTTTGGCTGGTAATCACGGCCGTCACTATCATTACAGTTTACCTGTGGAACTGTACCGGAAAGCACCTGGCTCAGGGAATCGTAATGCTCCTGCTCTTTTTTCTGAAGAGTCTGAAATAAGCTTTTAAGCTCCGGATCCCTGGCCTGCTGTGCATATTTTCCATATTTTTCAATGCAGCTTTTTTCCTGTGTCTGAAGATCCTGGATCACTGTGCGCTCTTTTTCCTTTAATATCATTATGATCATCCTTTCTTTTGATAATAATGATAGTATGGTTTGGAAACGCGATTTTATTCATATTTTACGCAGTCAGTATCTCCATCAGTGCTCCGTAAAGATCCTTGTCCAGCTCCATGGACTGAAGCTCCGACAGAAGAACCGGCAGCTTCTTTCCTGCTGTGATCAGCTGATATAATCTGTCCTTCAGCACAAAACCGATCTCTGCCTGGTTCAGGAAATCAAAGACACGCTCTTTTGTCTGATTATCTGCCACTTCGCCAGCGAGAATGATCTGCACCTCTGCCGCTGTGTCTGCTTCCACTTCCACACAGATCTTCTGAAGCTTCTCTTCATATTTTACAGCAGCCTCAGTCTCTGCTCCGTTAACCAGAACCTTCACAGTATCTGTTCCTGTTTTCGCAAAATTACAGAACTCCACGGTATAAGCTCTCTTTGCCGGGATCAGCTCTGTTTTTCCCTGTGCGGGATGAATGGTAAACACTCCCTGATCCTTTTCCTTATAATCCATTTCCGTAAATACACAGGTACCATTTTCGTAAGCACAGGTTTCGTTGTCATCCTCATACAATCTGAAGCTTCCGTCAGCCCCCGGGAATACCCGGATATTCAGGCTTTCCGGATTCTTTTCCGCCTCTGTTCCACGGATCTCATCGGTCATCACCAGAATACCGCCTGCTTTTGCAAGAACCGGAATACTGTCCAGAGTACGGTACATATCCACCATTCGTCCACCCTCATAGCGCAGACCTGTTTGACACTCCCCACAGCTAAAGCAGGGGGATTCTTGCTTCTCCCACTACTGCATTGGCAAACAC